>NZ_CP016201.1:2114526-2119433 GCF_001683335.1 Selenomonas sp. oral taxon 126 | reverse complement strand
CGAAGAGCCCGAGCGGCGCGGAATCTTGCCGCGATGCACGCTCGCACCGTGAATCCGCCGCAGGAGCGGCGTGAGCTCGTGATGAAACGTCTCGTAACAGACCGAGCAGCCAATCTGCCCCGCCTGCGGAAAATCCTGAAACTGCATTCCGCAGTTCGGACATGCAATATGCGGCGCGTCCTCCTCTGCGGCGCTCTCCTGCTGGTTGCTTCCGAAGATACCCTTGAGGAAGTCCTCCGCCGAGACATTTTCCTGCTGGGCGCGGAAGATCGACGCCCCATAGCGTGCCGCGCAACTCATACATATATTTTTTTCACTCCGACCACCCGGCCCGATCTGCACGATGTGCACAATCGCGTCATTGCGGCCGCATTCCTCACAGATCATAACGATTGCCTTTCCGTCAAGCTCCTGCAATATGCGCTCTTTTTATTTATATCGAACAGCTATCGGAAATTCTCCAGTGTCAATATCATCGTCTTCAACATTTGGACGCGCTCCTTGGCGGCAAGGGTCTCCGAGTGGAACAGCCCTGTCACCACCTGCATGAGGAGTGCCGCCTCGCGCGTCTCCACCATCCCGTGTTGGGCGAGGTAACGCACCATCGACTGCACCGTCTCCATGTCGGTCTCTTCGTTGATCTTCGACAGCATGTCCTGATAGACGAGATCGCGCAACGGCACCTGAACAATGCGGATGAACCCGCCCAGCCCGCGCCGCGACTCTACTACAAATCCTTTATCCTGCGTAAAACGCGTGGAGAGCACATAGCTGATCTGCGACGGCGCGCATGAAATCTCATCTGCAATCTCCGTCCGCCGCAGCTCCACCTGCCCATCCTGCCGTGAGGCGAGCTGACGGAGAATGTAGGACTCAATCATATCGGCAATGTTGCTCATCATATCACCTTCTCTGTTTCCTTAATTGTGCTTTTCTATATTATATTTGTTTTTTTGACTTTTTGCAACCCCCAAAAAATACAGCTCATGAAAAACAATGCTCATCCTTACGGGCGCAAGGCCTCACGAAAATATCATCTGTTTTTCTGTTTTATCCGACTATACGAGATTATAGCGGCGAATCATGGTTTTTGTAGGGCGAATTTTCAAGAACAGGCCACATCCGCCAGCCCATAATCGCCATCGTTGAGTTTCTGCGGAACGCCGCCATCGCCCGCGAGAGCGCATCCAGAGCCGCATCGCTGCCATCTGCGCGCGGATTGCCGCCTCCGCAAGATAGACCGGCTCATTCTCGAGTTGCACGCGCTTTCGCTCCCGTTCCGCCTCCACACGCGCCTTGAACTCCTTGCGTGCCTCCTTCCTCAGATCCTTCATCACACGGGCGCGCAGAATATCCTCCGCGTCCTCCCGTGCCTCCTCCAGCCACTTCGCATACGTATCTGCCACATTCTCCCCGAGGAGATCATCCAGTGCCTCCTTGCCGCCGAGCCTGTCCACAGGACGCCAGCGTTCATCCAGCTCCGCCGCCTTGATCTCCTCCTCGGAGGCGATCATGCGCGCCATCACCGCCTCCACCTCGGGCGAGGGCTTACCGCCCACATCCTTCACGAACTGATAGATCCTGCGGAGTAGCTGCTTGAACCTGCGGAACACCCCCCGCAGCGCCTTCGACGGCGCCTTCCCCTCATAGAGATACAGCTCGAACCCGCGTGCAAAACGCTCATGCCGCCAGCGACTCCTTGCCGCCCTCAGAGCGATCGCGTCGCCCGAAGTCAGCGCCGCACGGATTGCCTTCTCATGTTCACGGAACTCCTGAGCCCACGGCGTATCTGCGTACTCCTTCGCCGCCCCCTCGTGCCACTCGGCCCATTCATTGACAGTGGCAAGATCCTTTGCCGACGCCTCATCGAACTGCGCCAGCGCATCCAGATCATCCAGGAACATATGCCCCATCTCATGCAGCATCGTCGAGGGATTCGCCCCGGCAAAGAGCGTAATAATCTTCTTGCCGTTCTCCTTTGAGAACTCCCCGTATATCGCCCGCTGCTGCGCCTGCGCGAGACGGGAAGACAGGACAGAGGGAAGCGGCTCGCCGTTTTCATCCAATCGCCCAAATAAGGGGTTGAACTGATCCGCCAACTCTGCTATACTAATTTTAGATAAATCGGCAGAGGCAGAGGACCGTTTTACGGCAGACCTTGGCAACGTACCTGCCGATTTTTTTAATTCCAGCATCTGCACGCTATAGATCTTATGACCGGCGTTTGTCGTTTCCTTCACCGTGAAACAGGCAATCGCCGGTTTTTTGCCCAGCAGGACAAGGGCGGAGAACAGCTTAACGCTTACCAGTTCACCGCTGCGATCCGCATGCGTTTCCGAAAGAACAGCATGCGGAAACAGCTGCTCCACATTTGCCGCCACAAGCAAATGTTCCTCAGCCGTATATCCATTTTCCTCGCTCAGACGACGTGCACCGGAACTGATCAACTTGCCGCGTCCGCGCTTACTGACAGAGGCAACAACCCCCGTAGCCTCGTTCTTCAGCGGTTTATTGCCCAATGCACGCAGGACATCCTTTGCCTCTTGGACATTCTGCACCCTGATTTTCGGTATCGCGGCCGCCGCCACCTGCTCCCAGTCACCGAACGCCGCCTTAAAGGCCGGCGTGCGCACAGCAAGCCACTCCTCCTCCGTGAGATTCGTCGGCTTTCCGTTCGGCGCCATCATCCACTGCGGCGTCCCCTCATACCGCTTGCGGACAGCCGCCATCTCCGAAGACACAGCGTCCTGCGGCGAGCCGTGCCATGCAGACTGATGGAAGATATTCATGTCGTCGAAAGAGAACGCGCCGTTGTTGTCAACCGACTTGATCTGGTTCGGCTCGAAAGCAATAAATTCCTCATCCGAGTTGTTGACACCGTCATAACCTTCGGCGGTCAAATCTTCTCTCGCCTTTATCCCTGCATAGTTCTGTCCTTGGTAACGATTCAGAGCTTTATAGCCTCGCCCCTCATTTGCAGGATTCTTGATATTGAGGAAGAACGCCCTGACATTTCCTCCGTAGCCCTGCGCATCCTCCTTCCACGGGGAAAAGAACATCCCTTGAATGTCCATTCCGCTGCGCCCTTTGGTCTTATCAAAGACATCAAACTTCGCATCGCTGCCATGATACACAACAAGAGGCTCGCCGTTCTCGTCCACAACCTTGGAGCAATCCTTGACTTTTTCGAGATGGTCTGCAATAATTAACCTAGAAGCTTGAGGTGCGCCTCCTTTGGTGGGGGTCTTGAACGCACTCTCGAGCTTTTTCTGTATCTCGACTTCGTGCAGATAGAACCCCTGCCGATTTGGCTGTCTCTTTACAACGACCTCGCCGATATAGTCTTGTCCCGCAAACTTGATCGGCGCAATGATAACCGCCGTATCATATCCGCGCTGCTTCCAATTCATCTGACGGTCATACACAATACCGTGCTCAATGATATAAGGAACTGCCGCATACGCAGCAGCCTTTTCGCGTCCCATCCCGTGACCCATGGAATCCTTTACACCTTCAAGGTCAAGTTTGACCTCACCAAGCTCAGGATTGCTTGCAACGCCATTGAAGTGTGCTTTATACCACAGCGGCACTTTATCGGTCAATTTTACGCCGTCCGGCTGAAACTCCTGCCCTGTAAGACTCGTCACAGGATCGCCATGAAGCGCAAATTCTAGGGCATTTGCAGCTTCCCAATCCCCAAACCACGCCTTGAATGCAGATGTACGCACCGTGAGCCACTGATCCTCTGTGAGATTCGTCGCCTTCCCGTTCGGGGCTTTCATCCACTGCGCTGTACCCTCGTACTGCTTGCGGACTGCCTCCTTCTGCGACTGTATCTCCTTCTGCGCAAAGCCGCCGCCCGTTTCCCCGCGCCCGCCATCACGCAGCACAAACGCATCGAAATAATCCCTTGCCGTATAGTCAGGCCTGCCCCCCTTCTCGCGCATCACACGCGCCACCGCATCCGCACGGGCGGCAAAGAGCAGCGCATTCAACCGCGCCGCCTGCGCCTGCACCCCGCCGATCTCCCTCAGCTTTGCCATCACCGCATGATAGACACCGTAGGCCTCAGGCGTCAGCCCCTGCGTCGCCCGCACCTCCGCCGCATCCAGCTGCATCATACGGTCCTTAATGTTCGAGAGCGTCCCGATATGTGCATTCAGCTCATCCAGCTGCCCGCGTGCCGCCTCCATCGCATCCGCCGCCTCCTGCGAGGACGGCATCCATCCCTCCACCTTGGGGGCGGACACATCACCCACCGTCAGCAGATAGGCAAGGTCACGCAGCTGCTCCTGATTTGGTGCCTTGCCATTTTCCTTGTAATACTCCTGATACCACGGCGCATTATTCGACACACGGATCCCGCGTCCATCTTCGCCGTTTTGGAGAATATCCACCCCCTTCTTCATCCCGCGCGCGAGCGCATCCAGCGCAGGATGCAGCAGCGCATCGCGCTCCGCCGTAAACATATCATAGAGCACCCGCCAGCCATGCGCGGGGCTATCGGGATCCTGCGTAATCGCCGCAATCGCCATCTCACGCTCCACATCGCGGCGCAGCTTCTCCTTCTCATCCGCGTGCACAGGCGCCTCGGGAAACCACGCATTCACAATCGCATGCACAGCCTGTGTCCGCGCCCTCACCGCATCCTTCTGCGCCTTCTCCATCGCATCCGTCAGCGCCCGTGCATTCATCTTCATCCGCGCAATCGAATCCGCCTCCGGCGAGAACGACACCGCCTCCAGCAGAGCAGGAGAAGCCGCCGACTGCGCATACTTTTCTACGGGAACATAGAGCAGCCCCTCCCGCGCAATCGTCTCAGACAGCTCCTCATCCGAAATCCCCGCCGCGCGGGCAACCGCTTCCAGATCCTCAGCCCCCTCAGGAGACTGCAGCGCCGCCACCGT
>NZ_CP016201.1:2080016-2114501 GCF_001683335.1 Selenomonas sp. oral taxon 126 | reverse complement strand
CAGCCCCTCCCGCGCAATCGTCTCAGACAGCTCCTCATCCGAAATCCCCGCCGCGCGGGCAACCGCTTCCAGATCCTCAGCCCCCTCAGGAGACTGCAGCGCCGCCACCGTATCCACATACGCCGCCTCAAAACCAGACCCCTGCACCTGCGCGCGGATGATCTCCTGCTGCACATCGGGCGCCGTCTGCTTCAGCTTTGCAGACGAGGACACCTGCTGCAGCCCATCCAGCATCACCGTCCCCGTCAGCGTATGCTGCACCTGCGCCTCCTCACGCGCCTGCTCCGAAGAAAGCCTGCGGGCATGCCGCAGCACCGCCCCCGCAGAGCCGAGCGGCGCAGCCAGACCAAACCCCACCCCCACCGGAAACGCCTCTGCCGTCCGAACCAGCGCCCTGACCGCCATATCCCCCGGAGAGATCGCCCCATCCGCCGCACGGCCATCTGCGGCATCAACAATCTCATTGTGAATCAGATCATCGGAGAGCGACTGCGCCCCCTCCTCGAGTGACTCCGTCACAGCGATCTTCAGCACATCCTTCACCTGCTCCTTGGCATCGAGAGCACCTGCAGCTTGTTGTAAGCCGCGCGCGCCTCTTTTTCGGTGGGACCGTCGCTCTTTCTTCCTCTTCCTTCTCCTGCTCCCCTGCCCGTATTCTTATTCACGTGATAGTAGGCGGCAATCGCACCTTCCAGCGCATTGCGCTCCCTCATATCAAGATCCTGCGCATACAGCATAGAGATCGCCTCACCATAGCCCCCCGCATTCTGCGCCGCACGCAAAACCCCGTCCAGGAACTCTTTGCGCTCATCCTCATACGAACGCTCGAGATCACCCCCGCGCGCCTCAATGAGACGCAGCAGCGCATCCTTTCCATACACCTCATCCACATATTCCCGCGCCTTCGCCTGATTAAAATGCTGCCCGTCCCAGACATCAGGCAGCGAAAGAATCCGCGACACATCTGCATCCATCTCCCTCACATCCCGCTTCTTCTTCCCCTCACGGGCGAGCTTATAGTAGACAGCAGCATCCATATCATTGCGCATCCAAAACAGAATCTCATCCGCGCGTTCATAGTCCTCATTCTCGATCGCCGCCCCTGCGGCCGCCGCCGCCACATCCGTCACCATCTTCTGACGCTCCGAGGCAAGCATTTCCCCCGACCAGCCCTCCCTTTACATCCCAAGTATGTCAAGGCCATCCGTGGCAAGAAGACAGACAAGAAGGATGCCAAATGGATTGCCGATATTTTCAAGCACGGTCTTGTCTCCGGCAGCTTTATCCCGCCCGCCGACATCCGTCAGCTTAGAGATCTGATGCGATACCGCTCCAAACTCACAGGTTTCTCCTCCGGGGAAAAGAACCGTGCCCAAAACTGTCTTACAGTTTCCAATATCAAATTGGATGATGTGTTCTCGGATGTCTTCGGCAAGACTGCCTCTGCCATTACCACCCAACTGCTTGAAGCGAATGCCCCCTTTGACGTAAGCCCCTTCCTGAGCAAGAAACTCAAAGCGTCTGCCGAGGAAATTCAAGCGGCCGTCGATGGCAGTATCTGCACACATCAGGCAGGAAAGATGCGTGTTATCCGCTCCCATGAGGAACGAGAAATACAATGCCGCGCTTTACCGCAAGGCAGATGTTCCTCCTAGGAATCGCGAAGTTTCTGTAAACGAAGCCATTTATATCTTGCAGCGTCAGGGGTATTTGGTGACTGCCCCGCAATCTGCTTGATACACACTCATAACCAATTTTTCGGTCACTCTGTGACCTGTTTTCGTGTGCCTTTATTTACCAGCTGTACTTTCAACCTTAAACTCCGTAGGCTTTATCATATTCTCACCTCTCTTCGAGCAAAAAAATGCTGCGAAGATACAATTTGTATCTCCACAACATTTATTATAGAGCCGATGTCGCTCATGCTATTTTATTGTGTAGAAAGGCATATTTTTCAAGGCTTGCAGCGGATTATTTATCTGCGAAGTTTGAGTAAATATCATGATAAATTTCAGGCCATCGCCACATTGCCAACAAAGTTTCCCCTACCGTTCAATATGAAACCGTCAGCCTGATATTTCCGTATGACTTCGTCTTTGCCGTTTACCAACAATTTGTCCCCATTCGGGCCATCCTTGATCCACCCCAGCAGTTTGCCGTCGGCATCAACGATTATGCCATTCGTTTTGTCTATCGTATAGGAAAAACCGTCTGCAAGCCGTACTGTTTCAGACTCATTTTGCCTGTCAAATGCGATGGAGCCAACCTGATGCCCGCCTGTATCCTTGATTACGGCGTAGTCATCCGACACATATTGGATGGTCTGCACTGAGCCGTTTTCATCGGACAGTGAGAAGACTTCTCCGGTTCTCTTTAAGTGCTCATCTACCAGGAAAACGCCCCGCGAAGCAGCGGATGCAATGGATGCCTCGATCGCGGGTGAAATGGTCTGCACATGCCCCTCAAGCATTGTGCCGATATCTACATCCGCATAATCGAGCATCGCTTGCACATTGGATGGCAGCTCTATATCGCTCTTTAACGACAGCGTGTTCCCCATGTCCTCGGTGCTGTCGATGCCGTCGATCCCGTCTACACCATCCAAGGCATCAATCCCATCCGAAAACGAACCGTGGAAAAGCTCATGCCCGTTGATGTCGATTTTCAGGAACGGCAAAATGAACGCCATCATCAGCAGCGGTGTAAGCCCCATGACGTAAAAAGCTCTGTCTGTAGAGTACCCATGACGATACAGCCAGCAAAGCATACGATGAAAGAACAGTGTCAATACACCAGGGAAGATATATGCAGCGATATGAAGCGCCATTGCACCATATTCCGCCACTTGATGCGAGACATTTACACCGCCCTGACCGATCATACTGACCGCCTCAGGAGAACCATCCAAGAAAAATTGGAATATCATCCCTGCGGTATGTATCACAATATGGTCATAGAAGAAATTGTTGAACAGGACAACGAGCAGATATACGCCATAAGCGTACATGCCAACCAGCAGTGCCCGCCAGTTATCCACGACAAATTTTATGCGCAGCAGGAAAAATATGAGCGATGCCGCCGCAATAACAGCGCCAAGCGGAGGGAAAATGATGGTCAGGAAAAAAACTGCAACCATCAATATGAGCAACTTGCCCAAGACCTTGTATGTCGTCAAAAAGAAAAACGCTATAGCGATCAATATGCCCAGCAGAATCGCTTTCTCATCCAGAGCGTACCCCATGCTGAGCCACCAGACGGCAAGCCAAGCATAATGCTTCCATGTAAACTGCTTTTTTTCGCTTGCTTGAGAATTCATAACGTGGTCGTTCTCCTTCTAATGATTCTCCATAGGTATTGCAGTATACCAATATAAAAAACAATCGCTTCCCGCGCCTGCATGAAGCCTTGGTTAGCGATTATGAGATTTTAATTATATTGATAATTCGCTATAAACGCCTTGGATTCCTGCTGAAAATTAAAAACTTTTCACAACATGAAAAAAAGAGATTCCAAACGCCAAATATGACGAATGGAATCTCTCCTCCTACTGCAGCCCTACGTAAAGTACGCACTGCTGTTATGCAGTCTTTATGCCGGCGTACCGCCATCGATCTCGGCATTGTGCTCACTCGCCCACCGATAGCCGAGATATGCGCCGGCAACGTTGACGATAGCAGCGAGCTCCGCACTGACGAAATTCGCCACAACCCAGCTTACAACCATCAGTCCGAGAACAGAGATGACGCCCTTCTTATTCAACCCCGTGCTGTAGAACAGCCCCAAGATGAAGAAGCCAAGAATCGCCGCCACAATCGTATTCTTCTTACCCATATCAATCACTCCTGTAAAAATTGTTCTGTAGATGTACAACGTATCAATATAATTTCCGGGCAGGTAGTCCTGCCCAATGTCATGCGGATGCTCATCCGAGTCCCGGAAAATGCCAAGACTCACCCATGAGAGCCTTGACCACCCCATAGACGGCACCGAGAAACCAAGGAAACCCGATGATAAAGCACAGCGCCACAGCGAGATCGGCATCATCCAGCAGTGCACCAAGGGTACAGGCGAGTGTGAAGCCGAGTAGAACAAGGAACTGCGAAAGCCATGCCTGCTTTGCATGCTGCGCGACAAACATGGATTTTTTCCGCATGATGATCCAGAGGACAAAGGGGACGAAGAAATAACCGAGCCCGCCGACAAAGAACGCGCCCTGTGCGATTGCGGCAAGGATTCGCTCCGTCTGCGAGGGCGCATCATCCACCGCATATTCCGTAAAGCCGCGTCCATCCGCTCCCGCGCTTTCTTCCATGAAATCCCCCCCTTGTATGCCTACGTTCCCAAGCTCACAGTCTCACCATTTTCGAGCCCACTGATAAATATTTTATCAGTGATTCCTATAACTTACTCGCCGTTGAGGAACTTCTTGATTGCCTGCGGATCCTTCGGTGCCCAGTAGAGTGCCTTGCCGTCATCGCTCTTGACAAGCTCGCAGGTCACATCGAGCGTCTTTTCAGCCTCATACGGAATCTCATCGATCATCGCGCGCAGCGAGTTCATCGCTCCCTGCTGATAGACGGGATCCGTGCGGACATCAAGCCCCTGCTGCTGTGCCAGACCAATGTAGACGCCCATCGCGATGAGATCCTCGTTCTTGTCCATCAGCTCACTCGCGCCCTTGGAGTCGACCGGCGTCGCCGTCAGCTCGACCACGGGATTCTTGGAGTCGTCCTTCTTGACCTTTGCCTTCAGCTCCAAGTTCGCCTTGCGATCCGCGATGTAGTAATCCGTAATCGCAGTGGCATTGTCATCGGTCAGCATCATGCTCTTGAACATATCATCCGTCTCCGTGCGGAGCGCATTGCTGATCTGTTCCTTCTGCTCCTTTGTCATGCCCGTCGCTGAGAGCTTGTCCGTATCCGCATACGCATAGAGCTCAGCATAGGCGAGCACCGCCTTGTCCGCCGACTCCTTCGGCTTGTCGTCACCGCAGCCCGCGATGAGGAACGTCGCGAGGATTGCGACAAGCGGCAGGAGCAATTTCTTTGCAACCATGAACTTTCTCATAATCCATCTTCTCCTTTGCAATGAACACATTACTCGGAAAGTCGCGGCGGCCATGAATCGGCCGGATGCATCCCCGCTTCTCTCCGTGTCCTAATTATTACAAAAAAAAAGACTTTCCACAATAGAATTGCGGAAAGTGACGATTTCTTACATGAAAGTGATGGATTTGGAGAACATAAATTGAAAGTATCTGCATCTATACTGAATAACTCCTATTTATTGAGCAGATACTGCATATAGTCCGCCCGCACTGCACTGCGTCGCCGCTGACTGATGGGCAGCTGCGCGCCGTTCGTGAGCACGAACGCCTCCTTCTCCATGCGCTCTATCTTGTCCATATTGACGAGAATGCGATGATAGCACTCGAGGAAGCGTCCGTCGTGCATCAGATGCTCCAACGCCCACTCGTATGTGTAGGGACGTGTAAAGCACAGCCCCTGCTTCGCAAGGACAATATGCAGCCGCCCGCCATCGAGATCGACATAGAAGATCTTATCGAAGACAATTTCGATCGAACGTCCATTGTACTGCATCGAGAGCGCTTTTTCCGCCTTCTCACGACGCGCAAACACGCGCGCAAGTGCAGCGCGGAACGCCTCCTCATCCACCCCCACAGGCTTTAGGAAATACCCGTCCGCAAAGACGCGGTAGCCTTCCATCAGATACTCCTCGCTACTCGTGAGGAAGATAATTCCCACGTCCGCATTCACGCTACGGATGCGGCGCGCAGCCTCCATGCCGCCGAGCCCCGACATGCGGATATCGAGCAGCAGGAGATCGTATGAACTGTTCTCGAACGCCGCAAGCAGGGATTCCGCCGTATGAAAGACGGCAATCTCGGCATGCACAGCCTTCTCTGCCCAGTATTTTTCAAGCATCTCCATGAGATACACACGCACTGCAGTGCATACCTCCGGCTCATCGTCCAAAATAGCGATATGCATACGCTTCCTCTTTCTCTCCATTATTCCCATACATTTGACGAGTTTTTCATCTCATCGTATAATATCACAAAAGAAGTGTAATGAAAACTGGAAGGACGCTTCACCGTGATGGAATATTATCTCAATATCGCAATCTCGACCTCGCTGCTCATCGTTTCCCTGCTGCCATCCGTCTACCTGCGCTATCTCCCCTTTCGTCCTGTGCTCGATGCGCGTACACGGAATCATCTCCTGCAGGGCTATGCCATCATCTTTTTTCTTGAGATTACAATCTCCCTTGCCCTCTTTTACGGCGGGATCATCCCATTCAATTTTCCAACCTTCAAGATTATGTGGTTATTCTTCGGCTATACCCCGTATTTTATCCTCAATCTGATCCTCATCCGCCCCTATGTCGCACAGCATTTCTTTATTTTGGGCATACAGCAGATCCTCGCAGGAACACTCAGCACCTTTGCCGTCGCCATCACCCTTCTCATCATCGACGGTGACGACTTCTTCCGGCATTTTAAGCTCTACTCTGTCATCTATCTCACTCTCTATCTCTCCGTCTTTCCCATTGTCCTCCCCTTCTTCCGACAGATCTTCCTGCGGTTTGCCAGCATCAGTACGGATCGCTTCTGGCACTACATCTCCCCGCTGCCCCTCCTCATCATCTTTCACGAGTCGTACTACTCCCTCGGTGATAAAGCACTTGCCATCCAGTACTTCCTTCCGCGCCTTGCCTTTTTTGCCTCGGGCATATTTATCGCTCTCACGGCGTGGCGCGGACTCGAGTACATCCTCACGCAGGCGGCGGCGACCGAGCGCAATCTTGCCCTCCTGCGCCGTATGAACGCCTTCGGCACCTATACGCGCTCCATGCAGGACAAACAGGCACGTCTTGCCATTGTCCGGCACGACCTCCGACACAATGTCAAAATGCTTGCCGACCTCATCTCGCGCGGAGAGGACGAGGCCGCCATGCAGCTCATATCCAGTCTCAGCTACCAGATCGACGCCACCCGTGTTGAACACTTTGCCGAAAATCCCATGATCGACGCAGCGCTTTCCGTCTACGTCCAACAGGCGCGCGAAAAAAACATCCCGATCGATGTCAAGATCGACCTGCCGAATTCGTTTGCAGCCGAAATTGATCTCTCGCTTGTCCTCTGCAACCTCCTCGAGAACGCCATACATGCAGAGGAGAGCGAGGAGGAGCTGCTGCGCGGCATCCGCGTGCGGGCGCGTGCGCCCAATGGCAGCATATTCCTGTCCATCGAAAACCGCTGCTCTCATCGCGTCAAACTCTCGGCAGACGGACTGCCCAAACGAGCACAAGAATCTGCCGAACATGGCTACGGCATACGCTCCGTCCTCCTATTCGCAGAAAAATACGATGCGGAATACTACGCCAAGCAGAAAGACGGCTGGTTCAGCATCCTGATCCATCTGCCGATTCCCGAACATACGGATAATGACTTGTAAAGTACATCACTTTCCTGTATGATTGTATCACTTTCTGTAAATCTATTGCAATCTTCCCGCCGTTTTGCAATAATGTTTCCAGCGGTAATCATATTGCATAAAAGGAGAGATTTTTATGAAGAAATGGATGAAGGCGTTTGCAGTCATGGCTTCCTGTGCATTCATGCTCGGCACGATGGGTGTCGCCTCTGCTGATGCGTACGAGGGCTATGACGAGGACGGCAACTACGTCTATGCTGAGGTAGACGATGACGGCAACGTCGCTGTTGCAGTCGCGGACGAGGACGGCAACTATGCGGTTCATGTAGAGGATGCGGATGGCAACTACTACGAGGAATGGACCGAGTAATACTAAGCCACCAGCCCAAAAGGGGCTGTTGCACGAGTCTGTTCGTGCAACAGCCTTTTTTGTTGCGCAAAAAAATAGTTCCCGGTATTTTCAAACACCGAGAACTAGCGTAAAATAAGGGTATGAACAACCAAATTTTACACAAGGATTATACATCCTTCGGAGGCGCTTTTCAAGTCAGTCTCCCCCTCAATTTTGAATTTCAAGGAATCGCTGATAAAATAGACCCTCAGATTGGCGTAGATTTTTTCGTCCGAACTAGGAGGAAAACCGGACGCATAGCAAAGGCTATGTGGAGGATTTGCAGGCGTTGTACGGGCAAAAAAGATGCGCTAAGATAGCGGTGCTGAATTTATCAGTGCTTCCTTAACTTCATGCACTACAAGAAATAATCACGTCACATATGCGATCCACCGTTTCCGGCTCCAAGTCCGCATAGAGCGGCAGTGTCAGGACGCGATTTGCAATATGACGCGCAACCGGCGTCTGCTCCACATCATACTTCCCGTGGAAGCATTCAAACGTATTCGTCAATGGATAGAAATACTTTCTGCTGTAAATACCTGCACGCTGCAGCGCATCATACACCTCATTGCGCGTACTGCCGAACTCCTCTTCATGGAACACGACGGGGAAATAGGCGTAGTTCGGCGTGACATCTGCGCGGATCGGATTCAGCTGCACGCCGCTCACGCCTTCCAGACGCTCACGATAGCGCTCCGCGACCTCTTTCCGCTGCGCAATATCATCATCTACATGACGCAGATTGCAAAGTCCCATTGCCGCACAGAATTCATTCATCTTTGCATTGGAGCCTATCGCGTTGACACACTCCGCATCGCGAATGCCGAAATTTTTGAGATCGCAGAGCTTCTGTCCAAGCTCTGCGTCGTGGCAGACAACAGCGCCGCCCTCAATGGTGTGGAAGACCTTTGTTGCGTGAAAGCTCAGACAGGAAGCGTCGCCGTAGTCTGCAACGGCACGCCCCTTGTACTGCTCACCAAAGGTGTGTGCCGCATCGTAGATCACCCTCACTCCGTATTTGTTCGCAATGCGCTCGATCTCCTCCACCGCGCAGACGTTGCCGTAGACATGAACGGGGAGGATTGCAGAGGTGCGGTCGGTAATCAGCGCCTCGAGCTTTCCAACATCCATCGTGTAGTCATCTGCGTTGATGTCGCAAAAGATCGGTATCAGATTATTGCGCACGATGGCATGCGTCGTCGAGGCGAACGTGAACGGCGTCGTAATGACCTCGCCCGTGAGATTCATCGCCTGCAGCGTGAGTTCGAGCGCCATATGACCATTGACGAGCAGCTCGACGTGCTCCGTCTGCATATAGTCCTGCAGCGCCTCCTGAAATGCCTGATGCTTGACGCCCATATTCGTCAGCCATCGTGACTGCCAGATATCCCGGATCTCTGCGATATACTCTTCCATCGGCGGCATCGACGACCGCGTCACCATGATGCTCATGCCCTGCCTCCACTCTATCCAATGTGCACGTATGCGATAACCTCAGTGCATTCCATGCTTCTTCAAAAATGCGATAGGATCGTTCATTTCTTTCAAATTCTCATGGATCTTTTCGATCGGCCACTCCCACCAACGCAGCTGCAAAAGCGCCTCGATAACGGGCGGCGAGAAGCGATATTTTATCACGCGCGCGGGATTACCGCCCACAATGGCATAGGGAGGCACATCCTTGACAACGACACTGTCGGCTGCGATGACAGCACCATCCCCGATCGTCAGGATACCACTGTCACCCGCCGCTTTCAGGTGGCTGCCGCGTCCGATCCAAACATCCGAGCCGATATGTACCCCCCCCGCACAACTCTTATACCCCAGAGAGGGACACCAATCCTCCGTATCAAAATCCATACAGCCGGGATCGTACGTGGTAACGCGGCGATAGTCATGCTGATTATTTAGTCCAACCTCAAGAATAACGTGCGGACCAAAGGACGTATAGTTCCCGACGCGCACCTCCTGCGCCCCGCCGCGGTAGCCCCATTCGATGCGTCCGCCAAAATAACTCTTTGCGCCGAGAGAGACCGTACGCGAACCATATGACCAGACGCGCGGAATCTCTGCCCGTGTCACGTCCACAAAGTCTTCTTCCTGATCCGTAAGTTCCGCCTGAAGCGGCGCATAGCCGATATTTTCTGCAAAGAGGCGCGGCACGTCCAGTCCCGGCATCCGAAAAATACGCCCATCAAGCAGTGCTGCACGCGGAATCTCGGGTGCGTACTGCCTGAGATACGCGATCATCGAATAGAGCTTCGAGCAGGAGAGAAGCACGCGCTGCACGCTCACCGTCTCCGTAGACCCCTCAATCGAAAGCCCCTGTCCCGTGCAGCTTGCATAGCCGACAATCGAAAGCGTTCCCTCCTCCTCCGCACGTCTGTAAAGCGGAACGAGTTCCTCGTCCAGATCGCCGCCGAGAACAACCAATACCTGCGTGCACATCAAAATGCCCCCATCTCACACTTGTCAGAACACTGAATTTTTCATATCACTTCCATCTGATCGTCAGCCTTCATCCATCTGCAATACGAGTGTGGTATCAATATCAAATTCAATCCGGCAATCCTTCCGAAGTGCCTCCGACATCGCTGCAAAAACACATAGCAGATCCTTAAATTCCGTATCCTCCCAAACCTCCGGAATTGTTGTCGCAACGTGAAGAGTGTGCCCCGTCATGTTCATCCATTGCACAATACTGCTTCGCCGCATATGCAGCTCATGGAGATACGCATCGCGCTCAATCGCCTCCCGAATGGTCAGCGCCCATGAAATTGCACCACGAATTCGACTTTTAAATTGCGCCTGCTCATTGCCGTCATGAAAACGAAATGCACTCAGCGGTGTCGGGAAATACATCATGTTTCCCTGACTGAGCAAACGAAGCCATGTGGTAAAATCCGATGTAAGGTATTTTCCTTCTTTGCCCGAAAAGCCCAAATCATGCCCATTGAGCAAAAACTCTTTTTTAAGCAATGCCGTGGTCGGCTCACCGACGAAATTAATCAAATACGTCAGAATATCCGCTCCGATTGTCTCGCCACTGAATTTCGTAAGCTCCTGCGTGATCGGTTCTGTTGCAGGAATATCCGGCAGCTTATTTCCATCTGCATCAATGAGCTCCCGATACGATGTGACAATGCTGAGATCTGGGTTTGCAAAGAATGCGTCCATCATGAGGGCAATCTTATCCGGCATGAATAGATCATCATCCATCAGCCAGTTGACATAAGGTGCATTGGGGTTATTGTAGCTGCGGGCGCGTGCCCAATTTTCATATACCCCGTAGGAGGGATGATGCTCGTAGTGAATGCGCGGATCATCCGAAAAATCGCGCCGCATCATCTCCGCCGTCTCCGTATTATGCGAGTTGTCCGTAATGAAGATGTCCAAATTGCGGTACGTCTGTGCCAGCACGCTTTCAAGCGCGAGACGGAAGTAATACGGCCGCTCGAACGTCGGAATAATGATTGACACAATCGGGTAGATATCCGCTGAATACGTATCGAGAAACACCTCTCGACTCACTTCATCATATTGAATTTCCTTTGTACCCGCGAGCAACCATGCCTCTTTCTGTCGAGGTACAACCGAACGATAGCCCACGCGCCGAAATTCAATGCACTGCGCCTCTGCCCAGAAACAATCCGTATGGAAAAGATCCCTGCGCCAGGGAATATCATACTGCGTAGCGACGAGATCGCCGCTCACCGCCATGACCTCCTCCATGTCGCCCTCAATGTCCTCTCCGAAAAAACCGGTATCATCCGAAAACACCAGTCTGCCCTTGATAAACATCGACTGCACAAGCACCCCCGAGGTCGAGAGCTGCTTTGCTCCAATGAGTCCAATGATACCGATCGCGGGATCTTGTGTAAATATGCGGAGCATTTCCTCGAAGAAATTCAGTCGGAGCAGAATACTCCCGGGCGACAGGTAGACCTTATACTTCGCGTCGCTTTGCTCCATCGCGCGCTGATAGGTATCTGCAACATTCCCGCCGGAGGGCACCTCGATCAGCTCCACCGCATAGCCCTGCGGCACATCTATCGCATCGAGGTACGGGCGTATGGCAGAGACGCCATTCGCCTCACACTGCGCAATGACGGCAATTTTCTTGTCATTCATAAGTGGTTCCTCCCCTATCATTTCACTTCGAGCTCCTATCGCTCAGACCGCCGTGATCACACGGCTCATCGTCCGAATGAGATCGACGCCGTCCCATACGGGCGCAAAGTCCATCGTTCGCCCAATCGGAACAATGCGGTCAATACCTGCGGGGCGCATCGCGAGAATTGCCTGCAAAAGCGCGTCCCGATCTACGCCGTAATACGATAGGGTCTGACACGAAAGCCCGCAGAGCGGATGTATCTCTGAAAGATCCTTCGCATCATATTCGATGAAGAATCCGCTGCCCGCCCTATATGCGGAAAGCTCCTCCGTCAGATGCGGCACACGGACGCGCGTGATCAGATTGTCCTCCATAGGTATTTGCTGCGCTGCAGCGTGCACGCCGAGCCGATAGACCTGCGTCAGCTTGTCCACCGCTTGGACAGCTTGCAGCGTGTAGCGTGTCCGCACAAGTTCATGCAAGGTAGTCCAAAATACTTCCTGTGCCGCCGCTACCTCTGTACCGATCCAGATGATGAAATGCGGCGCGGTGCAGGCATTCTGGTCACTGAGGTAGGTGTCGTTGTAGAAATCCTGCGCAATGCGTGCCTTGTCCGACGCCGCAAGATAGGCATCCGCATTGAGCACGGCGAGTGAGTGGCGGTCGGCAAATGTAATCTCGTTCGCACGCGGCGCGAGCGGTGCACGGCGGATCTCTCCAATCGTCGCATCGCCGCCCCAGATGACGCGCGTCTGTGCCATCCGGGTATAATGCTCGTTCACATCCTGTTCATGCCCATAGCGGACAAAGATAAAGTACGGCACGAGCGCCGGGAATTCCGCCAGCGTCTCCGAAAAGAGGCGGCAAAGCAACGCTACCTGCGGGAAATCCTTTGACGGCAGACGCACAATGCTCGCACAGCCCGCGAGGAACGCCGCAATACACGAGTAGGCGAAATTCACCGCCACATTCGAGGGTGCAACGTGAAAGACAATGCCGCGCCCGAGACGGTTTTCTTCCGAGTCGTAATTATGCTGCATTCGGTGAAGCGCGGCGGGACGGCACCAAAAGCCGAGCGTCACAACATCGGGATATGCCTTTGCCTCCGCATCCGCGAGAATCCTTGCCGAGAGTGCAGCGAGAAAGGCACACGCCTCCTCCGAAAAGATAGGAAGAGGGGGCGCATTTTTCATCTGCGCCTCGACTTCCACACTGCCAAGCGCGTAGATCACGCGATCAAAATGCTGCTGCATAGGTATCACTGCACCCCCTCAGCTCCGCGTGCTTCAACCTGCCGAGCACCTTGAAATACTTTCCCTTGCGCCCGCACGTACAATCGTCCTCGCCGAGCACAACGCCCTCGTCCTCTGTCAGGAGCGCGTGACCGGGGTACGACTCCGGCAGGAGCGAGACAACCTCGAGGATGCCGCGCTCGCCGACGGATGCGGGGGAGAAGTCGAGCGGGCGGCGTACGATCACATCGGAGTACGTACTCGCATGGAGATGCCCCTCTTTGCATTCGAGGTAGATGCAGCCCGTCTGCTCCACCATGCCGTAGTAGTCCGCAATCTCCATAGCACCGCAGACCTCGCGCAGAGCTGCGCGGAATGCCGCAGGCTCTACCGCCTCGGCGGCGAGCTTTTTCCAGCCGCCGCCATGGATGAGCACAGCATTGCTGAGATCCAGATGCTCCCCCGCCGCCTTCAGCGCCTTATAGAAGTGCTGCCAAACCATGAAGGTGAAGCCAAAGAGCAGGATGCGCTCCCCTACGTGTTCCCTTAGAAAGGCGCGGATTGCGTCCACTTGCAGTTCCATCGCGTCATTCAGCGCATAGAGCTTCTTTCGCCCGAAGATCGAGAAGCCGAGGATGCCCGCCCCACGAGCCGAGAACATCGCACGATTCTTGACGACAGACGGGCAGTCGAGGATGAGCATTGGCAAACGGCTTTTTCCCGTCCGGTCGGATACGATGCGCACAAGCGTCTTCTGCTGGTTCGTCGCCGTCACACGATCGAGGAAGATCTTTGACACCTGCTGCCCCGTCGTCCCCGACGAGGTCATCGTCTTGAACACATCCTCCTCTGCCACGCTCTGCAGCTCCATCTCCTTGAAGAGGCGTACGGGCAGGAACGGCACATCCTCCACCGAGCGAACGCTCGCGGCAGAAAAGCCGACCGTCTCCATCATACGCGCATAGGGCGCACACTGCGCCCTATGATGCTCCGTCAGACGCAGCAGCCCCTCGCGCAGGAGCGCCTGCTTTTCCGCGCACGCCACGCCGAACGGGGGCAGGGCGAGAAGATCCTCATACGTCATAATACTGCTCCAACTCTCGGTAGACCGTCTTTCCCGAAGCATTCTTCGGGATGCACGGAATGCACTTCGCCGTAAACGCCGAATGATGCAGCCCGAGCTTTGCGCTCAGGAACGGCACGACTTCCGATGCGAGATGCTCCTGCGTCACAAAGATGTAAAGATGATCGTCGACACCCGCACAGGCAACCTCGATCTCACCGAAATGTTGGCGGAGGATATGCTCGACCTCCTGCAAATTCGTCCGCTTGCCGAAGAGCTTCAAGAAGCGTCGCTTGCGCCCGACGACCGTATAGTAGCCATCCGCATCGCGCCGCGCGAGATCGCCCGTCTCATAGCGCCCGCCGCGCTCATCGCCCCGCGCAAGATCCGCGCCGCTCATCGCGTAGCCAAGCGTCACATTCGCCCCGTAGTAGACAAGCTCGCCGACCGTATCCGCCGCAGTGACCTCCTCGCCCGCCTCATCAACGAGCTCGAATCTGCCGCCCGGAATTGCAATGCCCATTGCTCCGATTTTTTTAAGTGCATATTGAGGGGGCAAGTACCCCATGCGCGCCGTCGCCTCTGCCGCACCATACATGACAACGAATTGCTTTCCATGCGTCTGTGCAAACGCGGCAAATTCACGGTGCAGCTCAGGATCGAGCTTGCCGCCCGCCTGCGTCAGCGTGCGAAGCGCAGGGAGCTCCATGCGGAAGAAGCGCAGCCGCTTCAGCATCGCGTAGGTATAGGGAACGCCCGAAAAAGTCGTCACCTCTTTCTCCCTCATGAGCTGCCAAAACGCACGGTCAAAGAGAGTCTTCTCCGTCACAACGACCGACGCCCCGACCGCAAGGTGCGTATTGAGGATCGAAAGCCCGTAGACGTAGTGGAGCGGCAGATTCGTCACGCCGCGCTCATCCTCGTGAATATCCAAATAGTTTACGATGGATTCCGTATTCGCGCGCAGATTCTCATAGCTCTGCCGCACGAGCTTCGGACTGCCCGTAGACCCCGACGTCGTCATGAGAAGCGCGAGCTCTGCGTGCAGGGGAAACGGATTTTCCTCCAACAGGTCGAGCAGCACATAGTCCTCCTGCCGCAGGATCTCATGTCCACTCTGAAACGCCGCCATGCGCTCGGCAGGAATCCATGCATAAGCGGGGCGATATGCCGCAAGGAGCGAAGCAAGCAGGCCTTCATCCAGCGCGGCGTCGATCATCACAGGCACAATGCCGTGCTGCAAAAAACCGACATAGCCCGCAATCGCAGCAAGCGAATTACGGGCTAACAGAAAGACGAGGGAACGCGGTGAAACGCACGCAGCAATCCGCTCCGCCTCTTCGCCAAGTTCTCCATATGTTACTATACGCTCCTCGGACAGGAGCGCCGTACGATTCGAAAACGCAGCAAACTCCCATAATTTATTGGTCACTTCGTTCACCTTACCGCCTGCGTCGTTTCATCGAGTGCCGTACGAATCCGCGCCGCGATCTGCTCTGCCGTCAGACCGCATGCCTTGCGCATATAGTCATACGAGCCGGCGTGCGGGAATACATCCTCTATGCCGATCAGGAGGTGGGGCGGGCGCTTCCGCTTCGGCGAAAGGTACTCCGCAACCGCACCGCCGAAACCGCCGCAGACTGTATGCTCCTCGACCGTCACAAGCAGACGATGCGACAAAAGCCCATCCAGACATGCCGTGTCGAGCGGCTTTATCGTGTGCATATCGACAACCTGCACACTTACGCCCGATTCCGCGAGCAGTTCCGCCGCTTCAAGAGCAGTATGAACCATTGTCCCCGCTGCAACGACAGCGACATCCGCGCCCTCGCGAAGCGTAATTGCACGTCCGATGGTGAAGTCGTATTCCTCCCGATAGACAACGGGATTCCCGGGACCTCCCGTCAGACGCAGATAGACAGGACCTTCGTGCTGAGCAATCGCCTCGACCGCCTTGACAATCTCGCCGCAGTCTGCGGGCGAAACAATCGTGAGATTCGGAATGGCACGCATGACGGCGACATCCTCAATCCCAAAATGCGAGTTGCCGAGCTGCGCCATGATGAGCCCGCTCCCAAGCCCGACCGTCTTGACATTGAGCTGCATATAGCCCATATTCATGCGCACCTGCTCTGCCGCCCGCATCGTGATAAAGGGGGCAAACGACGTCGCAAAGATAGGCGTGCCGTCCTTTGCCATGCCGCCCGCGACCCCGAGCATATTTTGCTCGGCAATGCCCATATTGATGCAGCGCTCCGGAAACATCTCCTGAAAGCGCCCGAGACCGGAGGAGTGGACGAGATCGGCAGACATGGCATAAAAATCTACGCCGCGCTCCGCCAGATCGAGCAGAGCCATACCAAAGACGGCGCGCGAGCCGAGCTTCGACCAGAGGCGAGCCGTACTCTTTTTGATTTCCATCACGCTTCTTCCACCTCCGTGATCGCCCTTTGATACTGCTCCTCCGTCAGGCGGTTATGATGCCAGTCATTATTATTTTCCATAAAGCTGACGCCCTTGCCCTTCACCGTATGGGCGACAACTGCACGCGGTTTCCACTCCACACGCACGCTTTGGAACGCATCTATCAATGCCGCGACATCATGCCCATCCACCTCAATCGTCTCGAAACCAACGGCGCGCAGCATCGCACCGTAACGATCCGACAGATCGAGGATCGCTTCGCTTGCCCCATCGCTCTGCATGTGATTATTGTCGATGACGAGCGTAAAGTTGTCAAGTCCGAACTGAACGGCGCTCATCGCCGCCTCCCAGACAGAGCCCTCGTTGCTCTCGCCGTTGCCGCAGAGTACGAACGTCCGATATGCATAGCCTTTCTTCTTCGCAGCAAGTGCCAATCCGACGCCCATCGAAATGCCCTGCCCGAGGCTTCCGCTCGACGATTCGATGCCAAGCGATGCATTCATGACGGGGTGAGCGATGAGATCCGAACCATCCTGCTGAAATGTCGCAAGCTGCTCTTGCGTAATGATGCCGAACTCGGCAAGTGCGGTGTAAAGCCCCAACACACCGTGCCCTTTACTTAAAACAAACTTGTCCTGTGCCTCATACGGAACAGAGTGCTGTGCCGTATTCATCACGACACCGTACAGGACGGACAAAATCTCCATCATCGACAGGCCGCCGCCAAGATGCGAACTGGTGCCGCAGCGATACGCCAGCTCCAGTGCCATGCGCCGCATGTGTCTGGCATGGCAGCGAAGCTCCTCTGTCCTCATCGTCTCATCCCTCCATCTACGCGAAGAATCTGCCCCGTCATATAGCTCGCCATATCCGATGCAAGAAATGCAGCAACGGAGGCAATCTCCTGCGGCTCTGCAAGACGATGGAGGAGCGTCGCCGCCTCCATGCGGCTACGTAGCCCCTCCTCCATCGCGGCGAGCATATCCGTCTGTGTCGGTCCCGGCGCGATGCCATTGACGCGAATGCCATAAGCACCAAGCTCCGAGGCGAGCTTTCGCGTCGCGCCGATGAGCGCCGCCTTGCTCGCGACATACTCCATCTGCGCCGGCTCTCCATCAAGCGCAGCAATCGAGCAGACATTGACAATCGCCCCTGATTTTTGGCGGATCATCAGCTTTGCCACCCGCTGTGTCAGCTGCATCGCGGCAAAGAAATTCACGGAGAAAACACGCTGCATCTCCGCCGGATCCGCCATCAGGAAAAGTCGATTCTCCGGCACGACGCCCGCATTGTTGACGAGAATATCGACAGGCTTTTTCCCCGCCCGAATCTGCTGCACGCCGGCCTTGATGCCATCCTCTTCCGCCAAGTCGAAGATCACCGGCTCAATCCGTACGCCATGCTCCTGTGCAAGCCGCGCGCATGCCTCCAAAAAGCTCGGTTCCGCACGGCGGGCACATGCCCATACACTCGCACCCTGTGCAGCAAATTCCGCGAGAATGGCGGCTCCGATTCCGCGATTTGCGCCTGTGACAACCGCATTTCTGCCTGCTAAAATCATCTGTGTTCCCCTATTTGATATAGTCTTCCTCTTTGAAGATTTCCCGCGCATCAAGCGGTTCCATCACAGACATCTTCTTGTTCACCATATACTTCTCAATAAAGGAAAGATCCTCCCCCGCGAGACATTTCTCACTGTGATCGTGAAAATAGCGGATGCTGTAACCGTAGTCAATGATGTCCCTCAGCTTCTGCTCGTAGACATTTCCGAGACTGATGTGCATGAACGAGCATGGAAAAATATCGCCGCTCGGCGTAACGTAGAGCTTGCTCATCGTTTGGCAGCCCAATACCCCCTCGTTTGTCTTATCGAATGGATTCCAAAGGTCGCGATGGATGTTGCCGTACTTCTTGCGCAGCTCCATCAGATGTGCCCGATCCCTGTCGTCGACAACGACATCGAGATGCCCCTGCCAGTTGCCCGACGGAATCGCGATATTGATGAAAGTCTTATACCCATGCTCATAGGAGTAGCGGCAAAGATTCTCCACATCCTCCGAAAACGCGTTAAAATGGCCGACGGTGATATTCATGAACGGATCCATGCCCGCCTCTTTCACATACTCGAGTGCCTGCATCGCACGCTCGTATGCGCCCTTGATTCCACGAAAGGCATCATGAACCTTGGGGTTAAAGCTGTCGATGCTGATGGAGACACGGTTCACCCCTGCTTCGGCAAGCTCCTCTGCCGTTTCCCTCGTCATTAAAAAACCGTTGGATGTCAAAAACACATAGAAGCGTTCCGGCTTGATCACACGGACCAACTCAAAAAGCCGCTCCTTGTTCGTCAGCAGCTCGCCGCCGTGCATATTCCACTCGACGATTCCGAGTTCGTGCGCCTCATCCGCCAGCTGCGCCACCTTGTCGAGCGGCATCAGCTCATCGGCGTTCTCGCCGAGCGGCGCACGCGTCGAGCAATGTTCGCACTTGAAATTGCAGGCATTGCTGTAGACCAATTCGAGCACGCGCAGGTTGGTTCCGATGCGCCCGCCGTTCTTTTTGATATTGCGGTAAAGGCGATGCATCTTTGCCACAGCCTGCGGCTTTTCCATAATGCTCATTCGCGTGCTCCGTGATCCGGCAAATACTCCTTGAAAATCTCTGGTATAGTAATCGTCATTTCCGCCTCACAGGCGAGCGTTCCATTCGTATAGCCCCTACCCGTTCCAATACAGATTCCACGCTTCCACGACTTGACTTCAGTTTCAATATCGAGCCGCTCTCCCGGGAAAATCTCCTTGCGAAAGCGCACGACATGCTTCATCGCGTGCGTGGCATACCCCGCCATGCCCGGCAGGGTCGTAATGGCAACCGTCAGCATCTGCGCCAAGGCTTCCAGCTGAAGCGCTCCCGGCATATTCGGATGCCCCTCAAAATGCTTTGGGAAAAACCACTCATTGTTCGAGAGATTCTTGTAGCCCCTTGCACTCTTGCCGGGAATGACCTCTGTCACGTAGTCGATCATCAAAAAGGGGTATCGGTTCGGCTGATACTTCTGCAGCGCATAGCCGTCGAGACTGAATCCTTTCTTCTCGTCCATGCGCTTAGATCTCCACGCCGTACTTCTTCAAGATTTCCTTGCCCTTCTCATAGCCGGAGAAATCCACAATGTCATCCGTCTCCATCTCGATGTCGAACGCATCCTCCAGCTCCGAAATGAGCTGCATATGCCCGATGCTGTCCCACTCCTTCACGCCCTGATACTCCAGAGAGGCCAGTGCCGCCTCCTCCACATTAAACGAGGAGATAAATGCTTCGTTGTACTTTTCCAAATTGGTCATGATATTTCACCTTTCTTTACAATTACTGCCTTGCGGCCTTCACGCGAAATCCCTCTATGATTTCCGGAATGGTGAGCACGAACTCTGCCGCACAGGCAAGCTCTCCTCCGACGTAGCCTTTCGCTGTGCCTTTTGCAATCCCTCGCTTGAAGCTTGTCAGCTCCGCTTCGATATCCAGCCGATTGCCGGGGATGAGCTTTTTCATGTAACGGCTTCGCACATCGATACATCCCGTCTTCTTCCCCTTGTATTCAGGAAGCGTCAGGAACGTCATCAAAAAAACCTGCTCCATTGCCTCCGTCTGGATCAGCCCCGGAACATTCGGATCGTCCGGAAAATGTCCGGGAAAAAACCACTCGCTGTCTGTGAACTTCTTATATCCCTTTGCATTTTTCCCGGGCACCACCTCTAGGATCTCATCGACAAACATCCACGGAGAGCGGTTCTGCTGATACTCCTGCATTTCAAATGCACCGATCTGTGTCAGTTTCTCGTATGCCACGCCACCACCTCCCTCCTCCGGAAAACCTTCCTTACGAATGTGTTCTAAAGATGATACCGTCTTCATTTCGCCGTACGGCACGGGCCGGATCACCGACAGCAGTGACACCATCGCCGATCTCCCGACTGACAACCGCCCCCATGCCTATAATCGTATCGCGCCCGATGGAGAGCTCCTCCTTCACGGTCACAGAGAGACCAAGAAATGTGCCTTCCCCGATGCGGACATTTCCACCGAGAATCGTATTCGTCTGAATGTCGCTATGCGCCCCTATGCAGACATCGTGTCCAACCGCGGTATAAACAGAGATCAGCACATTGTCCTCAACGACAGCATCGGCCAGTACTGCCGCATAATCCAGTACGACAACGCCCGCCCCAAGCCGTGCGGACGGCGAGACAATCGCTGTCGGCGAAACAAGCGTTGCCAGACGATACCCCGCGCCTGTGACGCGGTCGTAAATTGCCTTGCGTCCGCGCGGTGTGCCATTTGCAATCACAATCTCGACATTTTCTTTCGGCTCTTTCCACGCAGAGAGTCGATGGACTTCCGCCCCGTCATAGAACGATGCCCCTTCATAGACATCATCGATGAATACGATCTTCTCCCAACGTCTTTGCACGGCATTGATGCGCACGGCCAGATCATAAAACACCTTGCCGAGGTTGCCCGCACAGTAAATCCCCAGAATCATCTGCTCACTGCCTTTTCTGTTCCTGCCCTCACCCACAACGGATAGCGCGCATATGTCGCATTTTTTCCATTCGGCACAGCCACCTCAGGATACACCTGCCGATCCGAACGAAATGCGATGCCCTTGATATTCTGCAGCATCTCCGTATCGGGGAACCGTCCCTCCTCCAACGTCTGCCCGACGAGATCGCCGCAGATAATCTCGCCCTCGCCGATGACACAGACATCAACACCGGCACGATAGAGGCAGTCCTCCGGATCAATCGTCGGATGCGGTCCTCCTGCCACGATGGGGACATCGGGAAAGAGCTTCCTGCACTCTGCGACAACATCGACGAAGAAGTCCTTGTAATACGTCAGCGTCCGCATCATGAGGAAATCCGGTCGGAACGACTGCACGCGCGCGCGCAGTTCCTCCATCGTGTCGACATCGACGCCCGTCTTGACAATCTCGCCATAAATACGGTCACCAAATTTCTCGTTCAGGTACGATAGAATCGCCATCCCTCCGAGCGGCGGCTCAACGGCGTTGATTTCATTCGTGCGGTCAGCTGAGAAGAAGTGGCTCGCATCGAGAAAGAGAATGCGCAATGCTCCTTCCGCTGCTTTCTGCGTCCGCTTTGGATAGGTGATATGCGGCACATCCACCTTTGGCATCTTCGATATATCGATTTCATCGCGCTTGATCTTCGCAAGGCGTAATATATCGTCCAACGTCTCGATATGCGTCGGAAAAATCGTGCGGTATTTATAGATGAGTTCTTCCTCGTTCATCACGGCAAGCTGATGGCGAAGCACATGCCGGAGTCGTTTCGGACTGAGCACATACCGATGGACGAAGCTGAGGCGCAGCTTGCGTGAGAAATCGGGATCGAGCTTGATCGTCGGGGGAATAATGTGGTACGGCAGCGTCAGTGACTCCTCGATTTCCTCCTTCGTCACGCCATTCTCGAGAGCAACCTGCTCCAGACGCGAGTTTGGAAAGATGCGTACATTATGCAGATGTGCGAAATGCAGCCACTTTATATCCATGATGAAATCGACCGTCGCCTGTGCTTCCTCCTCCGTCTCCGTCGGAAACCCATGCATTGCGTTGAGTCCGACGATAATCTGCGGGTATTTCTCAACAATATAGGCAAGGTTCTCGCGCAGACGGTCAATCTGCAGATACTTTCCCATCATTTTCTGCAAACGTGGGGATGCACTTTCCAGCGCAAGATTCATGCTCTTCGTTCCGCCTTCGACCATGAGGTCGATTGCCTCCTTGTCCAGCAGATCGCCGCGCAGTCCGCTTTGGAAATAGAAGTTCATATCCATCCCGGAGTCGATCACCTTGCGGAAGAACGACTTAAACGCATTAATGTTCACATTGAACGCATCGTCGATAAACTCACTCTTTCGGACGCCGATGCCGTGCAGATACTTCACCTCATCAAAGATACTCTCTACAGAACGGCGTCGGTGCATGGGTGTCAAATGCTGCACGTCGCAGTAAAAGCAGCGGTAGGGACAGCCGCGCGTCGCCTGCATTGTCATTTCGTAACGGATACCGCTCTGTCCCACATATTGATGGTATTTACGGAAGTCTACCAGACTGCGATCCCACTGTGGAAGCATGTCGAGATCCCGGATCTGCTCCTGACGTCCTGTTAGAATGATCTCTTTAGTCATGGAAAACGCTCCCGAGAACAAGCGCCTTGCGTTCCATTATGTTTAAAACATCGCTATTGTGTCTCATCTAATCTTTCCTCTATCTCTTCCTCCAAAATTATATTCTCATTATCCTCTAAAAGTCCCTAGTGGACAACCGCCGAATAGTTTACATTTATTTCACGTCATGTATCAAGCCCCGATGATATGCGATCTCAGACAGGGCGCATATATTCTCGTTCATAGACTCCTGTATTAGATGGATGAGGCTTGATGCCGTATGCAGTTCCTGATGGGATTCTATCGGAAAGGCGACAATACCGCGCTCCAATTTCAACGTGGTTCTTTTATGGATCGGCTGTGCACGGTCAAACTGAATCCCCAGTGCTGTGCCCTGATAGTTTTCGAGCGTGTAAGACTGCGGTGCTCCGTATAGGATGCGCCGAAATGATTTCGTCAGATCCTTCCCGTAGAGAAAGGATAGACCATGCACGCGCATTGTCCCTGCAACGTGTTCACCTGCATCCTGCTCCTCTCCATAGCGGAGAGAAATGCCAAGCAATTCGCCGTCTGCAAGCTGTGCTTTCACCCAGTCCACATCGGAATCCTGCCCGAGAATGCTGATGTCCGTAATCCCTGCCAGCATAAAATAGGACAGCTGCATGTAAACTGCCGGTTTATCATACAGAAGCGTGGATGCACTGATCCCATGCGGGTAATTCATCTCCAGCACGCCGTTCCAGCGCACATCAAAGCTCGCTATATTCCCTTCTAATATGCTCTCTATATCCGTATCCAGAAGGACGGACAGCTTGCCCAAAAGTGAGACATCGGGGATTGCAAGCCCCCGCTCCCACTTTGATACAGCTTTGTCACTGATGTGAAGGCAGTCTGCAAGTGCCCGCTGCGTCATGCGATAACGCTTCCGCAGAAATGCAATACTGCGTCCGACCTTCAATGCATCCATACGACACCTCGCACTTATCTTCGCAAAGTATGAATTAGGAACGAATGGAATCAACTCTTACAGATGATATTTGAAGGAATGACCAACAAGTGCTTTCTCAAAGGCCTCACAAGCTATGAATTGTTTTTGATATTATAGCGGTGATTTTCTATCATACAGCATCCGTATTCTCACTTTCCCTCAAACACAACCTTAGCTGCTCTATCAAGATTGGCAATTCTTCAAAAATGACTTCTGAGATAATGCTCCAATTTGTTCCATCATAATCATGCACGAGACGATGCCGTAATCCTGCAATCATCGTCCATGGAATTTCACGGTGTTTGACTTTATACTCCGTAGACAAATTATGGCAATGCTCTCCCATATTATATAACGGCGTTGTGACAAGCCACTGCAACGGCAACTGTGTCAGCAATGCCTCTTTTTCAATATGTTCTTCTAGAATGTACTGCTGTAAGCGAATGGCATAGTCATATATTTTTTGGACTCTTTGTCGGTCTGAATACTTCATGCCACCAAAACCTTTTCTTTCATAATTGTTTTATAGAAGTCGCTGTCCGGATTGACTTCGCTTATTTCAAAAACGTCCACCTTTTTCTTCAGGGTATCTCGCAACTCTTCTGCCAAAGCAAAAATCATCGTCCGCTTGAACATCTCTCCACCGAAAACCAAAAAATCCAAGTCACTGTTTTCGTCCGCTTCACCTCTCGCATACGAACCGAACAGATATATTTCTTTCACACGGTATTTATCAGCGAGCGGTTTTACCATTGCAGCAATATGTTCCCTTGTAAATACCGGCTGCTGCATCATAATCCCCCCTGTTCACTCATTGCAATTATACCATAGGTCTTTGTAAACAACACCTATCCCTGCTACGTTACAAATATAAGAAAATTATAACACAGGATAGGGGAACTTACCTACAGAAGCACTGATAAATTCAGCCCGATCATCTTGACGCATCCTTTTCGCCCTGCCTGTGTCAACAAATCCTCCACATAGCCCTTGCTATGCGTCCGGTTTGTTTCCTTGGCAGGACAAAAATTCTGCATCAATCTGCCAGACTTCATTTTATCAGCGATTCCTATTGCCTCATATTGCAAACTCATGCAGTCGGGCAATATGTCCTTCTTCGTCCAAATCTATGGTGGTAATATGAGCGGATGAATCAATGTCCGTTTTCAATGCGAATTCGTGTCCCCACTGCTTCCCGCTCATAATCTCGCATTGGATGATATGGTCGCTGTGCGTAATGCGCGAACTCAGATAGGTAAAGACAGGCTCTCTGCTATGAATCGGCAGGGATATAAAAAGCTCTGATTTGACATCGCTCTCCAAAACGCAGTCGGGCAGCATTCCATAGTAAAATTCGATATCATCGAAATGCCCCTTTTCATAACAGCCCTGTATGATTTTCAGCCATTCGCGTTCACTGTGGACAGTCTGAATCGCATGGAGGTCATCATCCTTCCCCGGGCAGCGCCCCATGTTGACTGTGATCTGATAGGCTGCTTCTTTTTCCCCGGCATTTCTTATTTCAGCCATTTTTTTCTCATCGTCGAGTTTGACAAAGAGGATGGTATCTATTTTCCCTTCCTCATTTTGAGCAAGCGCAACGCAGTGTGAGCCAATCGGGAATTCATGTAAACTATCATCGGATGCTGTGTTGTCTATGCCAGAGATAACAGCGGGATAAGCACGGCAGTCCGACTCCTGTTCTCTCTGTTTTTTTGCGACATTTGAAAGATAATCGAGAACGGCAGTCTTCCCTATCGCAAGAACCTCACCGCTGCGCGCGACATAGCGGCAATCATCTGCGAGGGCATTCGTTATGCGCGTAAAATCACGGCAATCGACACAGCTGCGAAGAAGCCGTGCCATATGTTCCTGATCGTAGATTGCGCCTTTTTGGTATTTTCCGATGGCAACGTCGCCAAGGATGGTACAAAGAGCCTTGACTACTCCGCCGGGACGCATGAATGCTTTCTCCTCCTCTTTGACGCTCTCCTTTGCGTGCATGATTTCAAGTGTGCCGAATGACGTGGAGATAGTGGTACAGCAAAACTCCTTCATCTCACCTTTTTCATCGCTGCATATGTGTGCAGACACGTTCTTGATCACCCCGACGGCGACGCTGTCATTGATGATACTGAATACATTATTTACAGCAAAGTGAACGGGCTTTCCCATAAGCTCTGTGAGCGGTTCCGATTCGTCATATGCCGCCTCATCCCGATAGTATGTAACATCCCCCGCTACCGCAATCACTTGAACGGTCAGCGTATCATTGGGAAAGAAGTCGGGCACAACATCCGCATTGACAAGGTATATACGAATGTTCCCTTCCTGTGTCAGAGGATGCGTGAACGTCACCCATCGTTCCAGAACACTGTCACAGTCGTCACCTGCAAAGTGCTGACAGGTATCAGCGACGGCAAGCTGCCACATTTGATTGCCGCTCACATGACTGGTAAATCCCACCACATTGTATGACTGCTCCCCCGGAAGAAGGTGAAAATTCATTTCGACATCACCGATATTCTTCCATATGTACGCTCCATAATATCCATTGAAGGCCTCGCCTTTTTCGATAACATAGCGTGCAAGGCAGTTCATAAAGAAGTCGTCATTTTCTGTTAGACAGCCAAAGCCAAGTTCAGGAAGAAAATTCATGTCACTCACCTCACAAAATATTCATTATTCCCCTTCGTATCCTCTTGGATTCCAAATATTTTGATATAATGGAATTATAACACAGAACGACATATATTGCCTAATGATTTTTCATCTGCATATCAAAAAAGAGAATCCGCGCAGCCAATACGACAGCAGATTCTCTCTGATATAAAGGAATCGCTGATAAAATGAAGTCCGTCAGATTGGCGTAGATTTTTTCGTCCGAACTAGGAGGCAAACCGGACGCATAGCAGAGGCTATGTGGAGGATTTGCCGACGAAGTGCGGGCAAAAAAGATGCGCTAAGATGACGGTGCTGAATTTATCAGTGCTTCCTAAAGTTTACAGCGTATTTTCCAGCGTCGGATATCGGAAATCCGCTCCGATCAGTTCCACGGAATTGTGCTGACGATTGCCTGCACGGCTTCGATGGAGACAGGCTCCTCAAAGGAAAGGGAGAAGGTATAGCCGCCGCGCGACCAAAGTGCAAGGCTGACGCGTTTTTCCGTGCCCTTGACGCGGATATACTGACGTCCGACCTGCACGACCTGATTGACCTCATAGACCGTATTGTCGCCGCTGATGTCCGCATCGCCCTTCGCCATGCGGAAGAGGATTTCCTTGCCCGCATCGTTGCGGTAGAAGATCTCAGCAAGGCTCTTGTCGATGACGATGATCTCCTTCTGCACGTAGCCGACGGGCAGGAGGGTCGGCGTGTAGACGGGGAGTCCTGCGACCGCCCACGCATCGCGTACGCTCGTGTATTCGACGAGCGGTGAGGGCATTGCCTGTGCGCTTCCGTCGCCCATAAGGAGCGCGGACACAACAGCGCCCGCCATCAAAACGCGTTTCATACCATATGTCTTCATCGGACACCTCTCATTTTTTCGCTTTCTTCTTCTGAAATGCTGTCTTCTTCTGCTGCGCACCCGCGAGCATTTCACGCGCGTTTGCAAGCGCAGCCTCCGTGACATCATCGCCCGATGCCATGCGTGCGATCTCGCGCACACGCTCATCGGCGGAGAGTGCTTCCACCTGCGTCACGGTGCTGTCCCCCTTCACGGATTTCGCGATGTAGAGATGTGCGTCCGCCATACAGGCGATCTGCGGCAGATGGGTGATGCAGAGCACCTGCTTGTAGTGTGCGACGAAGGCAATGCGCTCGGCGACCATCTGCGCGGTGCGCCCGCCGATGCCCGTGTCGATCTCGTCAAAGACCATGCTCGTCCCGCCCGTGTCGCGCGCGGCGACAATGGACTTGATAGCGAGAGCAATGCGCGAGAGTTCGCCGCCCGAGGCAATCTTCTCGATGGGCTTTTCCGCCTCGCCCACATTTGCCGAGAAGAGCATGCTGAGGCTGTCCGCGCCGCGACTCGTGTATTTCTCCTCGGGCGTGACGACAATGCGGAACCGCGCCTTTGGCATCCCCAACCCTTCCAGTTCGCGCTCAATCTCGGCAGAGAGCACTGTGCCGACTTCCTGCCGGCGCACGGTCAGCGCTTTTGCCGTTTCCCCGAGGCGTTTACAAAGCGCGGCAATGTCCCTGTCGAGCTGTACCATATCGGTATCATAGTTGTCGATGCTCTCGAGCTCGCTGCGAATGAAGGCAAGGCGCTCAAGTACGGCGGCAATGCTACCGCCGTATTTCTTTTTGAGGCGGTCGATCACGTCCATGCGCGTCTGTATTCGGTCGAGACGCGCGGGATCGGCGTCGATCGCGTCCAGATAGTCACGCACCTCGTAGGATGCCTCCTGCAGGGAGATGTACGCCTCCTCGATCATTGTCTGCGCATTCGAGAGTCCGTCGTCATAGCGTGCAATCTCATCGAGCGCACCGGTAATGCGCGAGAGCGCCGAGAGGACGGAGATGCCCTCCTCTCCGTCCTCACTGAGCAGATTCGATGCCTCGCCGGCGTTCTCGACGAGGCGCTCCGAATGGGAAAGGCGGCGGATCTCCGCCTCGAGTTCCTCATCCTCACCCGCACTCAGCTCTGCCTCTGCAATCTCCTTTTCCTGCCAGCGCAGGAGATCCAAGCGCTCACCGATGTTCTCAATCTCCTCCACGCGCTCCTCGCGCAAACGCGTCTTTTCCCGCCAGCCCTCATAGACCTCGGCGTAGTCCGCGAGCAGCTTTTGCAGTTCCTCATCGCCGCCCTCGAGGAGACTCCGCTGCGCATCCTCGCGCAGGAGCGCAAGGTTCTCGTTCTGTCCGTGGATGTCCACGAGATGCGGGGCGAGCTTTTTGAGAAAGGTCAGCGTGACATGGCTGCCGTTGACAAGGATCGAGCCCTTGCCCGTGCGAGCGACCTTGCGCAGGATGATGAGTTCGTCCTCATACTCGATCTCCTGCTCTGCGAGGAGCGCCGCCAGTGCCGCGTCCCCCTCGCACGCAAATACCGCCTCGACGCGCAACGCGTCGCAGCCGTTGCGGATGACGTCAGAGGAGATGCGCTGACCGAGAATTGCCCCGAGTGCATCAATCAGGATGGATTTGCCCGCACCGGTCTCACCCGTGAGGATGTTGAGTCCCGCGCCGAACTCGACGGCAACCTCCTCAAGCAATGCAAAATTCCATACGCGCAGACTTTGCAGCATAGCGTCTCCCTCCTCTCAGTGGATCAGCGCGCGAATGCGCTCGACAATCGTCTCTGCTGCCTCGCGCGGCTTGACGAGCACGAAGATGCTGTCGTCGCCCGCAACCGTGCCGATGATCTCCGTCCAGTCCGAGGCATCGAGTGCTGCCCCGACCGTCGACGCCGCCCCGGGGATGGTCTTGACAACGACGATATTCTCACTGAAATCCGAAAAAATCACATTGTCCTTGAAGAGGCGCTTCATCCGTCCCTCCGAGAAGCGCACGCTCTCGTGCGGGGACACGGCATAGCGATAGCGTCCGTTTCCTGCGGGGACTTTGATGAGGAAAAGCTCCTTGATATCGCGTGAGATGGTCGCCTGCGTGACGCGCATATGCCGCGCACGCAGCGCCTCGGCAAGCGCCTCCTGTGTCTCGATGATCTCTTCGCCGATGATTTTCCTGATGAGTTCGTGGCGACGGCTTTTCATTCCGCTCTCTCCTAGCAGTTTCTCCAAAGTTTCGTACGCAGGATCTGATAGTAGTCCTTATCCGCAAATTTGATGATGCCCGCGCGCACATCCGAGCATTTGACGGTGACGGTATCGTCCGGGTGGATGGGCGTCGTCTCCTGCCCGTCGAGCGTGACAATGATGCTCTGCCGCGTGTCGACGAGGTGAATGTGTACGGCGTCCTCCTCGCGTATGATGAGCGGGCGGATGTTCAGCGTGTGCGGACAGATCGGCGTGAGGACGATGCCCTTCACCATCGGGTTCATGATGGGGCCGCCCGCCGAGAGCGAGTACGCCGTAGAGCCCGTCGGCGTGGCGACGATGAAGCCGTCTGCCTTGCACTCGACGAGCGGCGTATCGTTGACGCACAGCGCAAGCGAGATGATGCGCGCCACATCCCCCTTCATGACGACGATGTCATTGATGGCATGCCCGAGAAAATGCTCCGCACCGTCCGGCTTCGTGACATAGCCTGCGAGAAAGGGACGCCACTCGACACGATAATCCCCTGCACAGAGCTGTACGAGGCGCTGCTCGAGCTCGTTCTGCTCGATGTCCGCCATAAAGCCGAGCGTGCCCATGTTGATGCCGCAGACGGGCACGGGATTCGCGGCATATCTGCGGCAGATGCCGAGCAGCGTGCCGTCCCCGCCAAGGCTGAGTGCAAAGTCTGCGGGCAGACGCTCGATGTCGTCGACGCCGCTCTCCTCCATGCCGAACTCCGCCGCACGCACGCGCGGCAACATGATCCGCGCCCCACGGTCAGCAAAGAAATCACGGATTCGCAGCAGAATATCCCGCATCTCCGGCTTAATCAGATTCGGAAATACCGCAACGGTCATCAATGCTCTGCACCTCGTCCATCCAGCACACGATGTGCCTCTGTCACAATTTCGTGTACAAACGCCCCATCCATATCCACAGCTTCCCCCTCTGTTTTCAGATACAGCAGATACTCGATATTCCCCTTTGGCCCCTTCACGGGCGAGTACGTCAGCCCCGCAGGCTGAAAGCCCTGTGACCGTGCGACAGCAAGTACCTGCCGAATGACATCCTCGTGCACGGCGGGGTCACGCACAACGCCGTTCTTGCCCACGCGCTCCTTGCCCGCCTCAAACTGCGGCTTGATGAGCGCAATCACCTCACCGCCCTCTGCAAGGAGTGTCCGTACGACGGGCAGCACCTTGTCCAGTGAGATAAACGCCACGTCGATTGAGGCAAAGTCGAGCGCCGCCCCCAACATCTCGGGTGTGACGCTGCGGATATTTGTGCGCTCCATATTGACAACGCGCGCATCCGTCCGCAGCTTCCAGTCGAGCTGCCCGTAGCCGACGTCGATGGCATAGACCTTTGCCGCACCGTTCTGGAGCATGCAGTCCGTAAAGCCGCCCGTCGATGCCCCAATGTCCGCCGCCGTCTTCCCCGCGAGGACGGCGCCGAACACCTCCATCCCCTTTGCGAGTTTCAGTCCGCCGCGGCTGACGTAGGGCAGATCCTCCCCCACGACGCGCAGCTTCGCCTCGACCGCGACCGTTGTGCCTGCCTTGTCGATACGCTGCTCGTCCACTAGCACCTGCCCCGCCATGATGAGACGCTTTGCGCGCTCCCGACTCGGCGCAAATCCCTGCTCTACAAGCAGGACATCCAACCGCTCTTTTTTCAAAATATCCCCTACTGCTTCCGATTCACGAGATATGCAACAAGCTCGCGCAGGAAATCCGCCTCCGTGCCAAATACGGCGAGTGCGGCGGTCGCCTCCTCCACCGTGCGGCGCGCAAGCTCCTGCGCCTCGGCGAGTGAGGTCAGCGTCACATAGGTCGACTTGTGATTCTTCTCATCGCTGCCGACAGGCTTGCCGATGTCCTCCGCCGTCCCGATCACGTCGAGAATGTCGTCCGTGATCTGGAATGCGAGACCAAAGTGGTCGGCATATGCAGTGAGCGCCGCAAGCTGCTCCTCCGTCGCGCCCGCGAGAATCGCCCCGCTGCGCAGTGCCGCATGAAAGAGCGCGCCCGTCTTGCCCATGTGCACGCGGCGCAGCTCCTCCATCGTAATCCGTACGCCCTCGGCTCTGAGATCCAGCACCTGCCCGCCGACCATGCCCTCAGCACCCGCCGCACGGCTGATCTCATCCACCACACGCAGGAGAGCCTCGGCGGGCACATCCTTCTGCCGCAGGATCACGGAGAACGCGAGCGTCAGCAGTGCGTCTCCCGCAAGGATGGCTATGCCGTCCCCATATACCATATGGTTCGTCAGCTTGCCGCGACGATAATCGTCGTCGTCCATCGCGGGCAGATCGTCGTGGATGAGCGAATAGGTGTGGATCATCTCAAGTGCACACGCAACAGGCAGGAACTTCGTTCCATCCGCGCCAACGGCATCCGCTGCCGCCATCAGAAGTACGGGGCGCAGACGCTTTCCGCCCGCCATGAGGCTGTATGCCATCGACTCCCGCAGAATTGGGTCCAGAATGGCGGTCTTTGCCAGCTCCGCCTCCAACGCACGCTCGACAAGAGCCTGCCGTGCCTTCCAAAGTTCCTTCATCTCATCCTCCGATCTCCAGCTTCTCTTCGGAAACGCCGTCCGCCGTCTCCTTCACCAGAAGATCCATCGTCTCCTCGGCGCGCTTGAGGGACTTCATGCAAAAGTCGGACAGTTTGATTCCCTCCGAATACTTCGCCATGAGGTCGGCAAGCGGCAGCTCCCCCGTCTCAATCTCCGCGACAATCTGCTCCAATGCGCCGAGCGCGTCCTCGAACGCCATTTCCTTCTTACGCGCCATGCTGCTTCTCCTTTGCCTCAACGACGGCAGATATCTTCCCGTCTGCAAATGTAATCTTCAAATAATCTCCCACGGATAAATCCTTCGCGCGGCTCACCGCTTTCCCGTCCTTCTCCACAGTGCTGAAACCACGATAGAGAATCTGCACGGGGTTCAGCAGTTCCAGACGCTTCAGCAGGAGTTCGAGGCGATGGCGTGCATCTGTACGCGTCTCCTTTGCCGCACGGTGCAGACGCTCTGTCGCGCGATCCGTGCGCTGTACGGCAGAGGCGAGGAGGAGCGTCGGATTCCTGCGCCACGGACGCTCCGTCAGTGCCCTCAGACGGTTTCTCTGCTGCTCCGTCGCCCGCCTGCGCCCCGCATGGAGGCGTGCAAAGAGTCCCGCTGCATACTGGTTCAGCTCGGCGGCATCGGGGACGGCGAACTCCGCTGCCTGTGACGGCGTCGCCGCACGGCGGTCACTGACGAAATCCGCGAGCGTCGTATCCGTCTCATGCCCCACGGCAGAGATCACGGGGATTCGTGACGCGTAGATTGCGCGCACGACCGGCTCCTCGTTGAACGCCCAGAGATCCTCTTCCGAGCCGCCGCCGCGCCCGACGATGAGCACGTCCACGGGGTATTTCTCGTTGAAGAAGCGAATCGCCGCTGCAATCTGCCCCGCCGCCTCCGTGCCCTGCACGAGCACGGGATGCAGGATCAGCTGCACATTCGGCCAGCGACGCTTTGCAACCTTGTGGATGTCGCGCAGGACGGCGCCCGCCGACGATGTGACAATGCCGATCCGCTTTGGAAAGCGCGGCAGCGGCTGCTTATGCGCCTCGTCAAACAGACCCTCGGCGTACAGCTTTTCCCTCAGCTGCTCGAAGGCAAGCGCAAGAGCACCTGCGCCCTCGGGCGTCAGCGAATTCACATAGAGCTGATACGCACCATCGCGCTCGTAGACGGACACAGAGCCGCCCGCAATGACCTGCATCCCGTTCTCCGGCGTAAAGCGCAGATTGCGCGCGTAGCCGTTGAACATGACGCATTTCATGCTCGCTCCCGCGTCTTTGAGCGTAAAATAGCAGTGCCCCGAGGGATAGCGTTTGAAATTGGAAACTTCACCGCGTATGAGGATATCCGAGAGGATTGCCTCCCCCTCGAACAGCCCCTTGATGTAGCGCGTGACATCACTGACAGAGTGAACGGTCATAAAATGCCCTTCCATATCGATAAAAAAAGAACCATTGCACGACATACTCGCGCAACGGATTCTTTCTTGATTCATTTCTCAAAGAGATTTTTGCATTGCAGCAAGGATCCCGTTTACATAGCGGCGCGCATCGTCCGAGCCGTATTTTTTTGCCAGTTCGACCGCCTCGTTGATGGCAACAGGCGGATCAATGCGTTCGTCCTGATAGCGCATCTCGTAGTACGCCATGCGGATGAGACTCAGATCCACAACCGCCATGCGGTGGAGCTTCCACTCCTTCGCCAGACGCGCGATCTCCGCGTCGATCTCCGCAAGATGTGCGCGCGTCCCCTGTACGAGCGCGTGCGCATAGGGCAGATCCTTCTCCGTAATCCCCTCGACCTCGTCAATCGCGAGATTGCTTGCGCTGTCCGCAGGTGCATCATCCGCGCCGAACTCGAGCTGAAACAGCGTCAGCAGCGCGGCTTCCCGCGCGTGTCTTCGGCTCATGACATCCTCCGAAACAGACGGTTCAGTGCGGACGTGTCAAACAGTTCGCCCCATCCACCCTCGCGCTCCGTCCGCAGACCGATATACATACCGACGCCTGCGCAGAGAATCACGAACAGCGTGCTCCAAAAGCCAAAGAGCAGGACGGATATGCCGAACAGTGCGCCAAGCAGCAGCCCTGCCGTCCGCCCGCGATGCTCCTGCCACTGATCCTGCAGGAAGAGCAGTATATTTTCCTTCATCCCGTCCCCCCACTAAGAAACAGTGCGCTTGGACGCTCCCGCATTTGCAATCTCCGTGACACGCAGCGCCACGGGTACATCCGCAATGCCGAGTACGTCGTGGAGCTCCTGCCGTACCTTTGCAGTCAGCTCTTCGGAGATGGCATTCAGACTCGTCTGATCGGGGAGCGTG
>NZ_CP016201.1:2036820-2079991 GCF_001683335.1 Selenomonas sp. oral taxon 126 | reverse complement strand
GTGATCTTGAGCTCCACCTGCATGGGCGTCCCCACAGCGTCCTTCGGTGCATCATGCACAGAGATCACAGCCGTCGCCGTCCGAACGCCCTGCATGGAGAGCGCCACGCGCTCCACAATGCCGCGTACGGCAGACAGAGCGACCTGAACTGCCCCTGCCTTCGTATCCACGACCATGAATTCGCCGTGCGTCCGTGCAGAGGTCGACGTTCTCGAAAAGACCGCAAAGAACAGCTTGAGGCTGACGAGGAAGAAGACGCCGCATACCGCCAAGAGTTCCTGACGGGACAGCGCATAGCGCAGTTCATTCAGCCATACGCTCTCCGGCACGATGCGCAGTGCCACTGCGACAACTGCAACGGACAGCGCCATCGTAACGAGTACATAGGGCAGGAGCAGCAGACGATTTATAATTCCCATCGCATAGCCCCTCACTCACGTCCGCATTCAGCGTACACGCGTTTCCTCAATCTTCGGCTCCTCCTCGGGGAAGCCGACGCCCTGCACGTGCACGTTGACCTCGATCACGGAGAGCCCCGTCATTGTCTCGATTGCACGCTTGACATTCTCCTGCGCTGCAAGTGCAACCTCGGGGATGCGGATGCCATATTTCACAATGATGTAAAGATCGATGGCGGCTTCCTTCTCGCCCACCTCGACCTTGACACCCTTGGAAAAATTCTTGCGCCCAAGGATCTCCGCAATGCCGCCGGCAATACCGCCGCTCATGCCCGCAACGCCCTCGACCTCCGTCGTGGCGAGCCCTGCGATGATGCTGACGACCTCATCCGCAACGCGGATCGTGCCCAGCCCTGTTTCCTTCTTGACTGCGTTCTTCTCGTTGTCCATTTTCATATCCTCCATTCGAAAGGAATATTACGCGCGCTCGATGTAGTTGCCCGTACGCGTATCAATGCGGAGCACATCGCCCTCATTGATGAAGAGCGGCACGCGCACCTCGTAGCCCGTCTCGACCTTTGCCATCTTCGTTGCGCCCGTCGCCGTGTTGCCCTTGACGCTCGGCTCGCACTCAACGACCTTGAGGCTCACGGAGTTCGGCAACTGAATGCCGATGATGCGCCCCTTGAACTGCTGCATTGCAACCTCCATGTTCTCCATGAGGTAGTTCAGCGCATCGCCGAGCTGCTCACGCGAGAGCTCGGACTGCTCATAGGTCTCCGTGTTCATGAACGTGTAGACGCCGTCCGCCTCGTAGAGGAACTGCATCGTGTGCGTCTCAAGATGCGCTGCGGGCATCTTCTCGTTCGGGTTGAACGTGCGCTCAACCACGGCGCCGGTTTCAACATTCTTGATCTTCGTACGGACGAACGCGGCACCCTTTCCCGGCTTCACGTGCTGGAAATCGACAATCTGCCAGACGCCCCCATCGTATTCAATGGTGAGGCCGGTGCGGAAATCGGTGCTGTTAATCATATTATTCGTTCCTCCATACAATACAATATCTCTACATATTATACAGTTTTTATATGCAGATTTCAATAAATTCTTTTGGCGCGTGCGTCAGCGGCTCCGCACCGTCCGCCGTGATGAGGACGGTGTCCTCGATGCGGATGCCGCCCCAGCTCGGGATGTAGACGCCCGGCTCGTCCGTGATGAGCATATTCTCCCGCAGGACAGTCGTCCCCGCCTTCGATAGGCGCGGCTCCTCGTGGATCTCAAGTCCGAGACTGTGCCCAAGCCCGTGCCCGAAATACTGATTGAGATTGTGCTCCGCGAAATAATCGCGCGCCACACGGTCGACCTCGATGCCCGTCACGCCGGGGTGCAGTGCTGCCAATGCGCGTTGCTGTGCCGTGAGAACAATATCATAGAGCTCGCGCTGTCGTGCATCCGCGCGCCCGACCGAGATTGTGCGCGTGATGTCCGAGTGGTACCCCCCACAGACCGCGCCGAAGTCCATCGTCACGAGTTCGCCGCGCACGATGACCTTGTCGCTCGCCGTGCCGTGCGGCAGACTCCCGCGCACGCCCGAGGCGATGATCGTCTGAAAGGCAGGGCGCTCCGAGCCCGCGCGCCGCATGAAATGCTCCAGCTCCGCTGCAACCTCCATCTCCGTCATGCCCGGCTGAATGTACGAGATGATGTGGGCAAAGCCCTCGTCCGCAATCCTGCACGCGCGGCGGATGAGCGCAATCTCATCCGCATCCTTGACCTGCCGCAGAGGGTCGAGGTTCAGTGCGGTGTCGAGAGAAATCTCGCCGAGCAGCTCGCGCAGCTTGACGACCGTATCGTAGACAAGCGCATTGCCCTCGAAGCCGAGCGCAACAACGCCCGCATCTTCCGCAAGCTCCGCGACCTTTCGATACAGTCCGTCCCTCTGCTCCACAATCTCATAGTCGGACGCCTCTACCGCCGCCTGCTCCGTATAGCGGCTGTCCGTAACGAGCAGAAGGCGTTCATGCGTCACGAGGAGCACCGTCGAATCCCCATGAAATCCGCTGAAGTAGTGGACATTTTCCTCTTTTGTGATGAGAACGGCGTCCACGATCTTCTCCGCAAGCAGCGCGCGCAGACGCGCTATGCGAGCCTCTATGTTCATCGCGCGCCTCCCATGCGGCAGATAATGATCTCAAGTGCCGCCATATAGCTCTCCGCACCAAACCCTGCAATCTGCCCGAGCACGACGGGAGCGATCACAGATTTGTGGCGAAACTCCTCACGCTGATGGATGTTCGAGAGATGTACCTCGATGACGGGCACCTCAACCGCCGCAATCGCATCGCGGAGGGCAATGCTGTAGTGCGTGAACGCACCTGCATTCAGGATGATGTAGTCCACCGTCCTGCGTGCACGCTGAATTGCATCCACAAGCACGCCCTCGTGATTCGACTGCATGAATTCGATATCCAGATCTGCCTCATTGGCACGTTGACGCAGACGCTCGTGGATATCCGCAAGTGTTAGAGAACCATAAATCTCGGGCTCACGCGTGCCGAGCAGATTGAGATTCGGCCCATTCATTACGAGTATTTTACCCATGAGCAGCTCCTAATACTTGATGGAAAAGTCACGCTCGCCGTCCACGGGCTCACGCTCCTCGATGTCCAGCCGCTCCACGCGGATGAAATAATTCCCCGCACGCATTGCAGCAAACGCCGCCTCGACGGCAGATGCCGCTCCTTGCAGCTCCATCGTCACCGTACCGTCGGACATGTTCATCACCCAGCCCGTGATGTCGTTCATCACAGCCTGCTGGCGGACGAACATACGGAATCCTACGCCCTGCACGCGCCCCGCAGCGCACGCATAGCGGCGAATCACATCGCTCATCGCACTTCCTCCTTCTTCACTTGGACATCGCGGCGCAGAATACTGCTTGGCTCGACTGCCTGCGCCATCCGTATGCGGACGATCTGCTGCGGATGCGGCGCCGCCGTGATCGGCTGCCCGTCCGCATCCCACATCTCTCTCAGTTCCTGCCGAAAGGATGCTCCTCTCGGCTGAAAGATCTCGATCTCCTGCCCCAGCTTCATGTTGTTGCGCTGCTCCACGGTCGCAAGCCCGCTCTCTGCATCGTAGGAATGCACCAGTCCCACGAAGTCCGAGGTCTGCTCATAGGAGGACGATCCGTAGATCTGATCCTCCTCTGTTGTCTTGCCAAAGAAAAATCCCGTCGTATAGGCGCGGTGCGAGACCTTTCCAAGCTCCTCCGTCCACTCCGCCCGCACTTCATAGGGGGTACCCGCACACGCAGCATCGAGCGCCATGCGGTATGCCTTGACCACACTCGCGACATAGTGGACGCTCTTCATGCGCCCCTCGATCTTCAGGCTGTCGATACCCGAGGCGACGACCTCATCCAGATACGGCAGGAGGCAGAGATCCTTCGAGTTCATGATGTACGTGCCGCGCTCATCCTCCGCGATGGGATAGTACTCTCCGGGACGCGACTTCTCCACGAGGGCGTATTTCCATCGGCAGGACTGCGCGCATCCGCCGCGGTTCGCATCGCGCCCCGTGAAATAGCTGCTAAGGAGACAGCGCCCTGAGTAGGAAATGCACATCGCACCGTGCACAAAGAGTTCCAACTCCACATCCGTCTGCCGCCGAATCTCCCGTATCTCCTCGCGCGAGAGTTCGCGTGCGAGCACGACGCGCGCTGCACCGAGCTCCTGCCACGCACGCACCGTGCGCCAGTTCACATTGTTTGCCTGCGTGCTGATGTGTACGGGCAGCGCAGGTGCAACCTCACGCGCGCACATGAACACGCCGAGATCGGCGACGAGTACTGCGTTCACCCCAGCCTCCGCGAGAAAGCGCAGATAGTCCGGCAGTGACACGAGATCGTCATTGTGCGGGAATACATTGACCGTCACATAGACTTTTCGCCCCATACCGTGTGCCAGCTGCACGGCAGCCCGTATCTCATCGTTCGTGAAATTTCCGCCAAACGCGCGCAGCCCGAACTGCGTGCCGCCGAGATACGCCGCATCCGCGCCGTAGGCGAGCGCCATCTGCAGCTTCTCCATCGTCCCTGCGGGCGCGAGCAGCTCAGGTTTCTTCATTCATCAGCCTCCGTCAGCGCGCCTGATCGACCAGCACGAGATGATCCGCATAATTCGTTGCATAGTAATTGTTGCCGTTGCGATCGGCGACAAAGTACAGATAATCCGTGTCCGCAGGATGCAGCACGGCGTTCAGCGATGCCGTCCCGGGACTCGCAATCGGTCCCGGCGGTAGCCCGACATTCTGATAGGTGTTGTACGGCGACTCAATCTCCGTATCCTTATACAGCAGATCTTCCTTTGGTTCGTTCAGCAGATACTGTACCGTCGGATCCGCCTGCAACGGCATGCCAATTCGCAGACGCTTGAGGAAAATCTGCGCGATGATCGGGCGATCCTCCTCGTGATATGCCTCCTTCTCCACGAGCGAGGCGAGCGTCACGAGCTCATAGATGGAAAGATTCATCTCCTTTGCGCGGTCGCGCATATCCTTTGTCAGGCGGCGGTCGAAATTCGCCGCCATCATCTCCATAATGCGCGCATCATCAAACTCCCCGTTGATCTCATAGGTATCGGGGAAAAGGAAGCCCTCCACCGCATAGCGCACATCCTCATGTTCCTCGACATAGGGATAGGGACGATAGTCTTTCGCACGCGCCATAAAGTCATCCGCATTGACCAGTCCGTCAGCGGCAAGCCGCTCGGCGATCTCACGCACACTGAATCCCTCGGGGATCACAAAGCGGAGCACAACCGTATTGCCGTAGACCAGCGTCTCAAGCGCATCGCGCGGCTCCATGCCCGTATGCATCTCGAACGTGCCGCTCTTGACCTTGTTCTCGAAACCGTTCAGCTTCGCCGTCCACCAGAACTTTGTCTCGCTGTCGATGATCCCGCGCTCATGCAGTTCCTTGCCGATCTCGCTCACGCTCATGCCCGGGCGCACCGTAAAGTAAACCGTCGTCCCCCGCTCCCCTGTATAGGAGGGCGACTCCGACAATGGTATGATGACGAGCACAACAATCAGAAGGAGCAAAAGTGCCAGCGCCGGAATCCCGAATACAATTTTTTTCTGGAGCGGCGTCCCCTTCCCGCGATAGACAGCGCTCATCGCCTTTTTCAGACCATCGTTGTTCAAGAAGTCCAATATCCCCTGCAATGACTCCTTCAACCGAATCCTCCCTCTCTATGTCCAAATTCCCTAATAAAAGGCTGTCATCTTCCCATGATGACAGCCTCCTTCTCTATTCTTCCTCTTCTTCCAACATCTCTTCATAGGCACGGCGCACCTCGTCGAACTCCTCATCCGTCGGGTCGGTGTAGATGTCCTCACCATCGTCGTCCGTGACAATCTTGGCGATTGTCGCCTCGTCGCCCTCCTCGGCGTGCGCAAGTTCCTCCTCCGAGGAGGCAGTAAGCGCAATCAGCACGGCAAAGCGATCCTCTCCGATCGGAATAATCATCTCCTCACGATAGTAACGCTCATCGCCGTCCTCATTCGTCATGACAACGATGACATCCTCATCGTGAAGCTCTTCATGTTCTGCCATTTTCGTACTCCTTATACTCATTTCAAATGCTGCTGCCGATCCAAAAAGCCCTGCAATATGTAGACCGCCGCCATCTTGTCGATGACCTTGCGCCGCTTCTTGCGCGAGACATCGCCCTCGATGAGCGCACGCGAGGCAGCAACTGTCGAGAGCCGTTCGTCCCAGTAGTGGATTTCGAGCGTTGGAAAACGCTCCGCCACATTCGCCATAAAGGCGCGCACAATCTCGCAGCGTTCGCCTTCGTCCCCGTTCATATGCTTCGGCAGTCCCGCGACGAATGCGGCAACCTCATACTCCTCCGCGAGCACGCCGAGACGATCCAGATCGGCAGAAAGCTCCGTGCGGCGGATGGTCTCGACGCCCTGCGCCGTGAGTCCAAGCAGATCGCTGACCGCAACCCCGATGGTCGCGTCGCCGATATCGAGCGACATGTAGCGCTTCACTTCTCGTGCTCCAGATAGAAGCGCACGAGTTCGTCGAGCAGATCGTCGCGTTCAAGGCTGCGAATTTTGCTCCGCGCCTCCTTGTGGCTCGTCACATAGGCAGGGTCTCCCGAGAGCAGGTAGCCGACCAGCTGATTGATGGGGTTGTAGCCCTTCTCCCGCATTGCGGCAGCTGCCTCGCGTATGACGACATCCGCCTTCGGCTTATCCTCGCCGAAGGAGAACATCATTGTTTTCTGATTATCCATGTAAATCACCTCGTTTGGGAGTTTCTCCCTAGAGTGCCCCCTGTCGGATGGCATCCAGTGCAGCACGCAGACTCGGATAAATCCCCGTGCATATCGCGTGCATCTCATCCGTCGGCGGCAGTGTGTCGGGGATCATCACGGGTGCGCAGCCCGCCGTAGCAGCCCCGCGCAGTCCGTTGTAGCCATCCTCGAAGACATAGCAGTCCGCAGGAGGAATGCCGATGCGCTCCGCCGCAAGGAGAAAGATGTCCGGTGCAGGCTTGCCGTTCGCCACAAGATCGCCGCCAACCACCGCATCGAAATAATCACGCAGCCCGCTCTTTGCAAGATTCTCTTCGATCAGCTTGACTGCCGTGCTGCTCGCCGTTGCAATCCGTACACCATGCTCGTGAAAGTATCGAAGGATTTCGCGTGCTCCCTCCATAACGGGCAGATTCTTCGCCGCCTCATCGCGCACGTATTCGATGACGCGGCGGATATATGCCTCCGGATCCACTGTTGGATGGCACTCATGCACCAGACGCACGGTCAGCTCGCCGCAGGTTCCGCAACACGCCGTACCCAACTCCGGTTTGCGTTCGACACCGAACTCGTCGGCAATGATCGTCCATGCTCTCTGATACAGTGTCTCCGTATCGAAGAGCAGCCCGTCCATATCAAAGATCGCGCCCTTTTTCATGAATACCCCCACAGATGATTATCATGCGCAAATTTACATGGTTGATATTACCACAAAACGCAAAAAAAGAAAAGGCGCTTCATATAGAAGCGCTTTTGTATCTGGATGAAGCTGCTTAGAAGGCCCAATTCATATGAGCGCCTCCTTTTTTCACAGGATAATCCCTTTACGAAATCTGAATTCCGTGCTCCTCTGCCATCTTTCGAATGATCTCTTCCGGCAGTTCTGCCATCTGTGCTACTGTTGCAATAGGTGTTCCTGCACGAAGCAGATTCATCGCTATATGGGCAATTCCGAGCTGACGACCTTCGGCTCGACCTTCAGCACGTCCTTCACGACGCCCTTCGCTTCGCCCCTGTTTTACCCCCTCCATCCTCCCACGTTTCCATGAGCCTTCCATATCGCTCACATAGTCATGCTCATACTTCTCGCGCCGTTCGTATTTCCTCCTCTGTCCCGCATCCCGCATGAACGCCTCGATCCTATCCCATGCTGTGTTGATTGCCGCATCACTCATCGCGATCGCCTCCATTTCCTCATCACTTAGATCATTCCTGATAAACGCCATCCACTTATCCAGTGTCCGCATGCGCCGTATGTCCTGTCTTGTGACCTTCGGCAATTCCAAAAAATGTATCTCGATATCCTCGGTCAAGCGGTGCATACATGTCTTGTCATAAAGCCCGTACATATGGTGAAATCCCGCGAGCGGCAGATATTCGTACCCGAGCAGATTGATCGCCACTGTTCGCCGTAGATTCTCGTAGTTCTCACCGCGCCCGAGCGTACTCTGGTAGAGCTTTGCCCAATAGTAGAGACTCCTCTGTCCCATGTTCTGCCGATTCTGTACCTGCACCTCGATGTTGATCTGTGTTTCATCGTTCGTCATGCACAGCAGATCCAGCGTCGAACCCTTGCCGCTTTCCTCCTCGGGATCGATCTCGCGATCCGCAAAGTGCAGATCGACAAATGCACGCTCGCCCTCCAGTCCGAGAACAGCGTTAATAAACGAGAGCGTGATTTCCTTATCCTCTTTATGCCCAAAGACGAATTTAAACAACAGATCATTCAGTGCATTAAAATCTCTCGTTCGCATGACTGAATCCTTTCTATAATCTACGATCTTTATTCTCATTATAGAAAATTTACGCTCCTCGGTCAAATAAAAAAAGCCACCGCCCGTGTGGGCAATGACTCCGTTTTAGTATAAAATTATGCATCTCCGCCCGGGATCCCCGCGCTGCCTAGCGTGCGCGTGACGCGGTAGACGTCCTTGAGCAGGCGGACGCGCGTCATGACCTGCGTGATCTGGTCGATGTTGCTGACGTTCAGCCCAAGCAGGACGGTCGAGGTCTTGTTGCGGCGGTTCGGTGTCGCGTTGACCGTGTGGATGTTGACCTTCATCTCGGCGGGCACGGCGAGGATCTCCGAGAGCATGCCGTTGCGGTCGTTGCAGATGATCTCGATGCCGACGGTGTATTCCTTGTCGAGTCCGATGTCCCAGCTCACCTCGATCACACGTGTGAACTCGGTATCGTTGAGCACGTTCGGACAGTCGGAGCGATGCACGGAGACGCCGCGCCCGCGCGTGATGTAGCCCGTGATGGGATCGCCCGGGATCGGGTTGCAGCAACGTGCGAGGCGCACGAGATAGCCGCCCTCGCCCTCGACGAGGACGCCGTGGCTCGCCTTCTTGCGCTTGCCCCTGCGCGGAGCCTTGAGCTCGGAGAGCATCTGCGAGACTTCGGGCGGCGTGCTGTCCTTGATGGACTGCTGGTGCAGCTCGATGAGCTTCGTCATGACACCGCGCAGGGTTACGCCGCCGTAGCCGAGCGCGGCGAGGAGATCGTCCTCGCTCTGCACGTTGAGCTTCTCCGCGACCTTGCCGAGCCGTCCGCCCGCGATCAGCTCCTTCGGCGCGTAGCCGAGACGCTTCGCCTCGTCGCGGATGAGGTTCATGCCGCGCTCGACATTCTCCTCGCGGTTCTCCTTCTTGAACCACGCGCGGATCTTGCTGCGCGTCGCCGAGGAGGCAACTGTGTTCAGCCAGTCCGGGCTCGGCCCGTTGCTTGCCTTGTTCGTGACAATCGACACGATGTCGCCGTTTTTGAGTTTGTACTCGAGCGGCACGATCTTCCCGTTGACCTTCGCACCGACGCAGTGATGCCCGATCTCCGTGTGGATGTGATAGGCGAAGTCGATCGGGTTCGATCCCTTTGGCAGGTCGATGACATCGCCGCGCGGCGTAAAGACAAAGACCTCGTCGGAGAACACGTCGAGTTTCAGCGCCTCGAAGAATTCCTTCGGGTCGTCGTATTCCTTTTGCAGGCTCACCATCTGGCGCAGCCACGACATTTTCTGATCGTTCTCGTCGGTCGCGCCGATGCTCCGCCCCGCCTCCTTGTATTTCCAATGCGCGGCGACGCCGAACTCGGAGACTTGGTGCATCGCCTTCGTGCGAATCTGAATCTCGAGCGGATAGCCGTGCGTCATGACGGTCGTATGCAGCGACTGGTAGCCGTTCGACTTCGGCATCGCGATGTAGTCCTTGAACCTGCCCGGGATGGGCTTCCACATCGCATGGATGACGCCGAGCACGCCGTAACAGTCCTTGACAGAGGAGACGAGGACGCGCACCGCCGAGAGGTCATAGATCTCGTTGACGCTCTTGTTGTCGCGCTTCATCTTGCGGTAGATGCTGTAAAAATGCTTCGCGCGCCCCTTGATCTCCGCTTTGATTCCCGCCGCCTCGAGCTTCTCGCGAATCTGCTCGATGGATTCGCGGATGAATTCCTGCCGCTCCTTCCGCTTGTGCTTGACCTCCTCAACGAGGCTGTAGTACGCCTCCGGTTCGAGGTAGCGCAGGCAGAGATCCTCGAGCTCCACCTTGATATTGGAAATGCCGAGACGATTCGCGAGCGGTGCATAGACCTCAAGCGTCTCCTTGGCAATGCGGTGACGTTTGTCCTCGCGCATGTATTTGAGCGTGCGCATATTGTGCAGGCGGTCGGCGAGCTTTATCATGATGACGCGGATGTCCTTTGCCATCGCGAGGAACATCTTGCGGTAGTTCTCGAGCTGGACGTCCTCCTTTGACATATACTCGATGCGCCCTAGCTTCGTCACGCCGTCGATGAGCGCCATGATGTTCTTGCCGAACTCCGCTTCCATCTCCTCGAGCGTCGCACAGGTGTCCTCCACCACATCGTGCAGGAGTGCGGCGCAGATCGTCTCGTCATCGAGGTGAAGTCCCGTGAGAATGTAGGCGACATTGAGCGGATGGATAATGTAGGCGTCGCCCGAGATGCGCACCTGCCCACGGTGCGCCTTCTCCGCATAGGCATACGCCTTTCGGATCTTATCGAGATCGGCGTCCGCCTGATAGGAGTGCACCTTGTCCAAGATCATATCGAGGGTGACAGCCCTCTGTGCATCATCTGACATCTACATGTCACCCTTTCTTTCCTCATGCCGACGGAATGTCGGCGCATCCATGAGCTCGAGCCTGCCCTCCGGCGGGATGAAATGCCATCCGCCCTGTTCCCGAGGCACAAGCAGCCCGAGTTCACGAAAAATGCAAAGCGCGCAATCCATCGTATAGCGCGAGATATGCCCCATCTTGCGCGAAAATCGCCGCGTGAGCGCGACTGTGCTGTACGGAATGTGCCCATCCGCTCCGCCGAGTTCTCTGAGAAATGCATAGACGGCCTTCAGAATCCCGCGATCCGGAAAGATGCGCTCATGCGCGGCGGGCATGATGGAATCCGCCATGCACTGCACCGACCGCATGCCCTGCCACTCGTTGATGCTCGGCGTATAGGCGAGGTCGCTCGCCTCCTCGGTCACGAGCTCCGCGAGCTCCCCATAGTTCCAGTAGAGCGCCGCAACGCGCTTCTCCCGCGTGCCGACCTCCATGCGCAGATGCTTCCCGTCCGCCCCGATTGCCGTTGCCGTGCGCGGACGCACGTCCCGCACGCCGAAGATCGGGCGCGGGTTGCCCATGCCGTACGGCTCGAGCAGGGCGATCTCCTCCACCATCGGAATCGTCCAATCTGCAGGTGCGACCAGCGCCTCGATGGAGATTTTCGGCGTGAAGTCTTCGTAGTTTAAATGCGTATTTACATAATTCGCGAACGCACAGCGAAAGTCCTCCAAGCGATTGCATTCAAGTGTCAGCCCCGCCGCCATCGCATGACCACCGAATTGGATGAGCGTGTCCCTGCACGCGGCGAGTGCGTCATACATATGGAGTCCTGCGATGCTGCGGCAAGAGCCCTTGTATACATCGCCCTGCCGCGTCAGCACAATGCTCGGGCGGTAGTATTTCTCGACCAGACGTGAGGCGACGATGCCGATCACGCCCGCATTCCAGTCCTCACCGGCGACTACAATCGCAGGTACATCGGGTGTAAAGCCCCCGAGCATCGACTCCGCTTCCGTCAGGATATCCTGCTCGAGATCGCGGCGCTCCGTGTTCAGCGCGTTCAGCTCCGCCGCAATGCGATCTGCCGCATGCGCATCCTCGGCGGTGAGGAGCTCCACGCCGCGCCGCGCCGTCTCGATGCGCCCCGCCGCATTCAGACGCGGCGCAAGCTGGAAGCCGACAATGCCCGTATTGATTGCCTTGCCCTCACAGCCCGAGACACGCACAAGCGCCGCGATGCCCGGAGAGGAACGCTCCGTCATGCGCAGGAGCCCCGCCTGAACGAGCTTGCGATTCTCTCCGACGAGCGGCACGAGATCGGCAACCGTGCCGAGCGCGACAATATCGAGATCGTCGGCATAGAGCCGCTCTTCCTCGAGCTGCCAAAGTGCCTGCACGAGTTTGAAGGCGACGCCGACGCCCGCCAGTTCCTTGAACGGGTAGGGACAGTCTGCGCGGTGCGGATTGATGACGGCATACGCGGGCGGCAGGACCGCCCCCGGCAGATGGTGATCGGTGATGATGATGTCCATCGCCCCGTCCATCTGCGCCACAACATCCGCCGATGAGATGCCGCAGTCCACCGTGACGAGCAGACCGCAGCCCTCCGCCGCAATCTGACGGAGCGCTGCTCCGTTGAGCCCATACCCCTCCGTAAAACGATTCGGAATATAGTAGGAAACCATGCCGCCGAGCGCGCGGATATTCTTCATGAGGAGGGTGGTCGAGGTCATCCCGTCCACATCGTAGTCGCCGTAGACGACGATCTGCTCGCCCACATGGATCGCCTCTAAGATACGATGCGCGGCGCGCTCCATATCCATCATGAGAAACGGATCGCAGTACGGCTCATCCTCCGGATGGAGAAATGCCCGCGCCGCCTCCGCCGTCTGCAAACCGCGATTCCAGAGAATCTGCCCGATGATGGGCGCCGTCCCAAGCTCCCGCGCGAGTGCGGTGCCCCCCGCCGTCTCTGCACGCACAATCCATTCCTTGAGCATACTCTCCCCCCCTTCCATGCAATAGCAAAAGAGCCCGTCCCGGAACTCCCGAAAGCAGGCTCTCTTGAGGCTCTCCCCTTTATCCCTCCACAACCGCAGGTTTTACGGCAGGACGCCGCTCCGTGCGATTCTTCAGCTCAATCCAGAGCTGACTCGCGATGAAGATGGAGGAGTAGCAGCCGCTGGCAAAGCCGACGAGGAGCGCGAATGCGAAATCCTTTGTCGTCTCGCCGCCGAAATAGTACAGCGCGAATGTCGTGAACAGAACCGTGAACACCGTGTAGAGCGAACGCGTCAGCGTCTGATAGATGGAGCGGTTCACAAGCTCGTTGATATCGCCGCCGCGGCGGAAATGCAGCTTCAGATTCTCGCGGATGCGGTCAAAGATCACGATGGTATCGTTGATCGAATAGCCGACGATCGTGAGCAGAGCCGCGATAAAGGACGAATCAATCTGCCGCTGGGTCAACGAGAACACGGCAAGCACGATGATGATGTCGTGGATCAGCGCGAGCACCGCCGACACGCCGAAGCGCCACTCAAAGCGGTAGGCGACATAGAGAATGATGAGCGCCCACGAGATCACAAGCGCAAGCACGGCATTCGTAATCAGCTCGCCGCCAATGGTCGCGCCGACCTTCTCCTCGCGCAGCACGGTATAGGGGCCGACATCCTGCGTGAGTGACGCCATGACCTCCTTGCGCTGATTCTCCTCGAGGTCGACCGTGCGGATCATCACGTTCTCCGAGGACTCGATGCCGGATTCCGCCCCCGCAAGCTGGATCGTACTCCCGTCGAGATCGTATTTTGCAAGGCTCGCGCGCACATCGGAGAGTGTCACAGGCTGCTCGAAGCGCAGATCCATGATCGTACCGCCCGTGAAGTCGATGCCGAAATTGAAGCCGCGCATACCCATACAGATAAAGCCCGGAATAATCAGGACGAGCGAGATGAGAAACCAGATTTTCCGATGGCCTGCAATATCGAACTTAGGCATTCTTCTCATCCCCCTTCTTCTTTACGCCGAGCATGAAGCCGTTCGCACCGTAGAGCGCAGGATTTTTCGACAGATTCGAGTTAATCATGAGCTTCAGCATGTACTGCGTCAGCGTAATTGCCGTAAACATCGAGAGGATCGTGCCGACCCCAAGGGTAATTGCAAAGCCGCGAATCGTTCCCGTTCCGAGGAAGAAGAGCACACCCGCCGCAATCAGCGTCGTGACATTCGAGTCAAAGATCGTTGTGAACGCGCGCGAGAATCCCGCATCCATCGCAAGGCGCAGGGATTTCTGGTTGACCTGATACTCCTCCTTGAAATGCTCGAAGATGAGGACGTTCGCGTCAACCGCCATGCCGATGGAGAGGATGATGCCCGCCACGCCCGGCAGGGTCAGCGTTGCGTCCATCAGATAGAGGATACCAAGCAGCATGATGGTATACGCCATCAGCGCCACGTCCGCTATGAAGCCCGAGAGGTGGTAAAAGAAGATCATAAAGATGACAACGGCGCCGAGTCCGATGACAAAGGCAAACTGGGACTTGTCCTTCGAGTCCTGTCCGAGCGTCGGGCCAACCGTACGCGTCTCGATGATCTCGACCTTCACGGGCAGCGCACCGCTGCGCAGGACAACCGCGAGGTTCTGCGCCTCCTCGAGCGTCTTCTGCCCCGTGATCTCCGCACGCCCGCCGAGGATCGGCTCCCGCACGTTCGGCGCGGTCAGTACCTCGCCGTCGAGGAGAATCGCAATCGTGCGCCCGACGTTCTTCATCGTGAGGTCGGCAAATTTCTGCGCCCCCTCGTCCGAGAATTCGAGGTTGACGACGTTCTGCCCCGACTGCGGATTCGTGGATGCCTGTGCATCCTTCAGATCCGTACCCGTCAGCACCGTATTCCCCTCTTCGTCGCGAAACTCGAGCATCGCCGTCTTGCCGATGGTCTGGATCGCCGCATCGGGATCCTTGATGCCCGGCAGCTCGATAATGACACGCCGCTCACCCTCGCGCTGGATGATCGGCTCGGTCAGTCCGAGCGCGTTGACGCGCTTCTCCATGATGGTGACCACGCGGTTCATCGCATCGTCATTGACCTGCGCTTGCTCCGTGTCGACCGCCTCCAGAACGACATGCGTGCCCCCTTGCAGGTCAAGCCCCTGCCGAATGGAACTCGCAAGCGGCTGAACGAGGGCAAAAAACGCGCCGATGATGACGACAACCGTAATCACCAGCTTCAACAGACTATGTTGTCTCAAAAGACCTCACACCTCCGTGATTTCCCATATACTTACAAAATATCGTGCGCCGCTCGCTCAGGATCGCATCCACGCGGACATCCTGCGCGCCCATCGGTACATGCGGAACAATTTGAACATCGTAGGCGAGAACGAGGCGCACAGCACGCGGCGCACGCGGCAGGAAGCGGTCATAATAGCCGCCGCCGAGTCCCAGCCGCCCGCCGTCAGCGTCGAACGCCGCCCCAGGAACGATGATGACATCGATCTCCTCGGGCGAGATGCGATCCCCGCGCGCGGGATCCGGCGTCAATATGCCGAACGCCCCCGGAGTCAGCGCATCCATCGCGGGCAGTACCCGTGCCTCCATCACGCCGCTCCCGACAATCTCGGGAAGCGCGATGCGCCGCCCCTCTGTCAGCAGCTGCTCCATCAGCGGATAGAGGTCGATCTCCTCCGCTGTGGCGGCGTAGAGCATGATCGTCCGCGCCGCTTTCACGGCGGGGAAATCCAGCGCACGCGCACAGATCATTTCGCTCAGAGCAGTGCGCTCCTGTGCAGAAAATGCACGGCGGCGGGCAAGCATTTCCCGCCGCAGCGCCTTTTTTTCGCCTGTCATATCCGCTGCCATGCGGCAGCCTTACTCCTGCTCCGTATTCACGGCGCTGATCGCCGAGCGCTCGAAGACGATGTTGACGTTGTCCGCCGCGCGCAGCGTCACCGTCTTCTCGTCAATCGCCGTGATCCTGCCGTGCATCCCGCCGAGCGTGATAATCTCATCGCCAACTTTCAGCGCGGCAAGCATCGCATCACGTTTCTTCTGCGCCTGCTTCTGCGGGCGGTAGAGGAGGAAATAGAAGAAGAGCACCAATATGATAATGGGTCCCCACGAACTCAGCTGTGCCATCAACTCTGCATCCATAAATACAACTCCTTCAAATATTATCTTTTATGATAGTGATTCATAAAATCCTGATAAAATGCGGGGAACGTGCCCGCGATGATTGCCGCGCGCATGCGGCGCATGAACTCCTGCAGGAAGTAGAGATTGTGCAGGGTCAGGAGTCTCAGCCCGAAGATCTCCTCCGCGCGCACGAGGTGACGGATGTACGCCCGTGTATAGCCGTTGCGGCAGGTGTAGCAGCCGCAGCCCTCCTCGAGCACCGTATGGTCGTGCGTATGCACGGCATTCTTCATCACGAGGCGTCCCGTCCACGTCATTGCCATGCCGTTGCGCGCAACGCGCGTCGGGAAGACGCAGTCGAACATATCAATCCCGTGCCGCACACCTGTGAGGAGATAGTCCGGCGTGCCGACCCCCATGAGGTAGCGCGGCTTATCCTGCGGCAGGATCTCCACCGTATAGGAGAGAATCTCCTCCATCAGCTCGTGCGGCTCGCCGACGCTGAGACCTCCGATCGCGTAGCCCGGCAGATCGAGTGCAGTCATCTCCGCCGCATGCCATGCGCGCAGGTCACGGTACATGCCGCCCTGCACAATGCCAAAGAGCCCCTGCCCCTCGGCATCCACCATTGCATCCCTGCACCGCACGAGCCAGCGCTGCGTGCGCTCCGTGGACGCCTTGGCATAGTCGTGGTCGGCGGGATACGGAATGCACTCGTCGAACGCCATGACAATATCCGAGCCGAGTGCTTTCTGCACCTCCATCGATACCTCGGGCGACAGAAACTTCTTCGAGCCGTCGATGTGCGAGCGGAACGTCGCGCCCTCCTCCGTGATCTTGCGCAGATCGCCAAGACTGAACACCTGAAAGCCGCCGCTGTCCGTGAGGATTGCACCGTCCCAGTGCATGAACCGATGCAGCCCGCCCGCCTCGCGCACGAGCTCCATTCCGGGGCGGAGAAAGAGATGATAGGTATTGCTGAGGATGATGCCCGCACCAAGTTCACGCAGTTCGTCAGGCGATACGCCCTTGACCGTCGCCTGCGTGCCCACGGGCATGAAGATGGGCGTCGGAAAGCTCCCGTGCGGCGTGTGGATCACGCCCGCACGTGCGCCCGTCGTCTCGTCTTTGCGAATCAGCTCATATGTTATCGCTGCCACTCATGCCCTCCCATCTCAAAACACCCTGTATCATAACACAAAAGCGAGAGATTTTCAAAACACAAATCCATGGGAATCGCTGATAAAATGAAGTTCGTCAGATTGGCGTAGATTTTTCTGTCCGATTGAGGAGGCAAACCGGACGCATAGCCAAAGCTATGTGGAGGATTTGCAGGTATTGAGCGGGCAAAAAAGATGCGTCAAGATGGCGCGACTGAATTTATCAGTGCTTCCCTATCCCGTCGCATACAAAAATAGATGCTGCATGAGGATCCCCCTTCATGCCGCACCCTTTTTTGCCCGAAGAGATACGCGAGATTTATGATGCCTCATACCGATGGGCAAAGCAAAGACGCTTCAGTCCTAGCAGGGCACAAGCACCCGCTGCCGTTATGCCGTAGAAATGAACCTCCGGCTGAACATCCAGATAGTCCACGATGGTTCCATTGGCAAGCGTACTGCCCGTACAAAAGATAATATCAGCATAGTTTTTGACAATATCATCTTTTGCCTTCGGGTCAGCACCATTTTCGATCCGAATGCCGTATTTGATCTGCCCGATGTTCTGCGGATTCAAGTCCATGACGCGAACCTCATAGTTTGAGTTCACCAACATCTCCACCATCGCCGGCTGGAATCCCACCTGTCCGATGCGCTTGACATTTGGATAGAACTCATCCAGATACGAGCGAATATCCATCGCGCATTGTTCCGGGCCATCGTTGCGGCAGTGACTGGTTCCGACACAGAGACCAACTGCGCCCATGACCGCATTGAGCGTCGCCAGAAAGAGGCTTCGCGCATATCGATCACCGCACAGATCCATGGTCAGTACATCCTTCAGCCTGCCATGATATTCTGCGGGCGCATCGGTAAACGCCTGCCCCTTGCACCCCCGATACTCCGCCTGTATCATCACATCCTTTCCCGTCAGGATCGGGAAATCCATGCGCTTCGTATGACTGCCAATCGCCTCCTCCGGTGTCAGCGAGCGGCAAGTAATGTCGACCGCATCATCCTCCATATGATACCGCCGCAAGACCTCGCCAAAGCGGCTGCGCAGCCGTCCAAACAACTCTTCTTTCGTCATGTTGCTTCTTCACTCATTTCGTAATCCCGAGGAACTTCTTTGTTGCCTCGTTCCAAGGGTGCGTAAACAGTTCTTTTGCAGGGACGATTGCCTGCATCGTTCCATGCAGCAGAATCCCGACGCGGTCGGCGAGCTCCGCCGCCTCGTGAAAATCATGCGTGACAAACGCAATCGCACAGTGATACTCCGCCCGAATCCTGCGGATCATCTCGTACATGGACTCCTTTGTCACAGGATCGAGTGCCGAAAACGGCTCGTCCAACAGCAACAGCAACGGATGGGTAATGAGTGCCCTCGCCAGAGCCGTACGCTGCTGTTCACCGCCGCTCAACGTCGATGGATACTGCGTCAGCAGATGGCAGATGCCGAACTGCTTCGCAATCTCATGTACCCGCTCCCTGCAAGCTGCGCCGTCCACCTTCTTCATCCGCAGACCGTAGGCGATATTCTCTGCCGCCGTCATGTGCGGAAACAGACAGTACTCTTGATAGAGATATCCGATCTTCCGCTCATGCAGGGCAAGCTCTCTCATATCCCGCCCGTTCAACAGCACCGCACCGGCATCCGGCGGATGAAATCCCGCCATCAACTCCAACAGCATTGTCTTGCCGGATCCGGTCTGCCCAATGATCGCCAGCACCTCATCCGCCCCGATGGCAAAACGCATCGGCTGCAGGTGAAATGCCCCCCGTGTCAGGGATACATCCCTGATCTCCAGTATGATGTCAGCCTCCGGCTGCATAGCGTCTTCGCTCCCCCTCTCGTCCCGTCAGCAGATTGGATGCCGCTAGGGAGAGCCCTGACAAGAGCAGCAGAACAAAGGCACTTGCCATGGCACTGTCCAGATCATTGCTGCTCACATTCAGATAGATGTTGCCTGGCAGCGTTTCCGTTTTCATCCGCGTCACACCCACCAACATCAAGGTCGCACCAAACTCCCCCAGTGCGCGCGACCAAATCAGCACCAGAGAGCCGATCAAGGCGTTGCGGCACAGCGGCAGCAGGATCGTTCGGAACCGCTGCCACGGCGATGCACCGAGCAGCCCCGCCACCAACTCCACCTTATGATCTACCCCCTGCAGTGCCATCACACAGAGCTTGATCGCAAACGGGAGATTCACAACAAGCTGCGCCATGATGATCCCATTGGTATCAAATACCACCGGCAGCCCCGCTGCCTTCAGCTCCTTGCCAAGCGGCGACGAAAACAGAATCAGCAGACTCAGCCCCAACACAATGTATGGCAGAGACATCGTCAGCTCCAAGATCACCTCGACCACACGCCTGCACGGCAGCTGCTCCCGCGTGAGCATATACGCTGTCGGTACAGCAAGCAGAAAACAAAGTGCTGTAGAAATGCTGGCACATCGCACACTGAGCACCAATGCAAATTGGTTCTCCACATCCAAAAGATGCTGTGGCAGCGTCCGCAAACCATCCAACAGGATAATGGAAATATTGCCGCCAATGAGCACAAACACCAGCAGCGTTATGAAAAAGCAGAGCATCAGGAACGGATCAGCACCCAAGTTCCTCATGAGACAAGTTCATAGCCAAACGATTTCCAGATCTCATGGGCTTCGTCACTATCCAAGAACGTCGAAAAAACATCCGCCGCCCGATTGTCGGACTGGAACTTCAGACGTGCCGCCGGAATCGTCTTGATATACGGTTTCAGATCATCCGTCGGAACAATATCCACACCATCCCCGCAATTCTCCTTCCAGAGAATCGCAGCATCTGCCTCCTGCATGGAGAGGAGCGTCGCCATCTGGGGTGCTGTCGTCGTGGTCGACGTGATATTCAGAGCCTCCTTGATTCCTGCATCCTGAAACGCCTTTTCGGACAGCTTTCCGATTGCCGTCGATTGGGCATCGCCCATCACCACGCGGACATCTCCTCTCGTCAGGGACTTCAGGCTGTTAACGCCCTTCGGATTCCCCTTGCTGACTGCCAGAACGGGAATGTGCCGGACGAGCGGCTTGCTCTCCTTCACAGAATCCTGCACTGGCTTTATTTCCTGCTCAGAGCCAGCGATAAAGAAATCCCCCTCCTGCGATGTCTTGATCTGCGTCTGGATCTGCGCTGCATTCGCATAGGTTACCTGCACATCGCAGCCGGTCTTTTCCCGAAACGCATCTGCAATCTTCTGGAACGGTTTCTGCATCCCCGCACCACAGTAGACGTGCAGCACCTGCCCCGTCAGGTTCTCCGTCTCCGCAGCCGCCGACGAGGATGCCGACGTACTGCTCGAAGGCTGCTCCGCTGTCCCCCCACAGCCGACAACGTTCAAAGCCACAGCCGACATCACCCCAAAGACAAGCAATTCTTTCTTCCAACGCATCGTAAAACATCCTCCTATACAAAAAAGACACGCCCTTGAAGGACGTGCCTACGACACACAAAAACAGGCAGATGACATTCATCTGTCGCAGATATTCCTTCTCAAGCACGGAAAGCCAGTTCGTTTCCAACCTGACTCGGGAGTCGAAGCTCCGGCAATCATCCCATATACAGAAAGCACTTAGCAATGATCGCTTGGAACAATATGTATTTTTATGAAAGTATAGTAAAAATAAGGACAAATTGCAAGAAGAAGTTGGACAGGCTGCGTTCATTGATTTCAATCAAAAATAAAGATTGACAGTATTACATACAATTTGATAGAATTAAACCGCAATTAAATAACTTTGTTTTCCGAGCAAAAATATCTAAGGGCTGTGTGCCTATGATATTTCGCCTGAGCGAGCGTTCTTTTGAACACTTCTGCTCACAGGGTTGTCAAAGAAATGCGACAGCCTTCCCGTATCGAAAAGGAAAACGACAGGAACGGACTGCTTCTTTGTCATGCAGGGACTGTTTGTCGTGCGCTTCGTACGGGAAACAGTCTATTTTTGTGTGATGAAGAAAAGGAGAGGTATTCATGAAGCGAACACGGAAGTACCAGACCGCCCTCGTGGCAGCCGTCATGGCAGGATTTGCATTTCTGCCGCAGGCATACGCCGCCGACACGGAATATGAGACTGACACTGTCAAAGTCGAGGCAGAGGGCGTTGACAAGCACCTTGTGACAACGAACACGATCACGGCAGAGGAGATTGCGGATCGCGGCTATCGTGATCTGGCCGATATCCTTTCGCAGGTGCCGGGACTCTATATGGCGCCCGCAGCAAAAGACAGCAAGATGGTACGCGTTCGTGGCGCGGAGGTCGGGCAGACGAAAGTCTATATTGACGGCATCCCTGCGTTTCCTCTCAACGGTATTGCTACGAATGCAGCGGCTGATCTTTCGACGATTCCAGCAGACAGTATTGCAAAGGTCGAGATCATCAAGGGACCGGGACCCGTACAGTATGGCACAGACTATAAGGGCGGCGTCATTCTCGTGACAACGAAGGACGGTGACGGTGCAGGGAAATTCCGTCTGAGTATCGCCGGTGGCTCCCATCATACCTATGATACACGCATCGGCTATAGCGGCAGCGATAAGAATATCAGCTATGCACTGAATGCATCAAAGCGTCATACAGGCGGCTATCTGCCGAATGCGGAAAACGACAAGCTGTACTTTGACGGTAAGATCAAGTTCAAAACGAGTGACAAGTCCTCTCTCATATTGAGCGGATATTACTCCGATATGGACAGCGAGATCTCCAACAGTATCGATCCACAAACGGGAAAAACACTGACTGCAGATATCAACTGGTCAATCAATGTCGATGATCTTTCAGATGCTATGCAGAAGTCATATAGAAAGAAGAACAAAACGAACAACTGGCATTACAAGGGGTTCAAACAGAGCAACATTGCACTCCAGTACGAAAGCCGTCCAAATGATCGATGGCAGTATGATGTCAAGTACTATCATTTGATTGATGAAAACAATCTGTGGGTGCACAATCTATTGAGAAGCGACGGCGGAGCTCTTCTAAACTATAACAATCCCCGCCGACCGGAATGGTACCGCAGTGGCTGGTTCTCCACAGGAAACGGCATTGAGGCGAACGCTTCCACCGCACTTGGCGACAAGCACCAGCTGAGTTTCGGTGCAAAGTACGTCAAGATTGACTGGCATACGGATTCCAACAACCTCTCCAAAGGTGATGAGGGAACGGATAAGCGTACAAGTTTCTACATTGAGGACGCATGGAGCTTTGACACAAAGACGCGCATGACACTCGGCGTGCGCCATGAGTCCCTGTCACAGGATGCAAATAATGTAAAGAGCACGGATCATGCAACGGATCCCGTCCTCAATATCACGCATGATCTGACGAAAGCGGATACCCTGCGATTCTCGGCAGGACGCACGCATGTCTTTGTGCAAGCAAAGTCAGCAGCGGCAAACATTCGCGCTAATGTTCCCGTCCCGAAGCCGGAACGCGACCGCAATTTTGAACTGGGATGGAAGCATCGCTTCAACCCTAAAGCAGAACTTGATCTTGCCGTATTCTATACGGATGTAACGGATCGCATTGTGCGCCTTGTCAAAGGAGGTCCGTTTTATAATATCGACCAGACCAAGATTCGCGGGGCAGAACTTGGCTATCAGCACAAATTCACACAGAAATTGTCCGCCTTTGCCAACTATACATGGATGAGCGCGGAGGACAAGTCAAATGGGAAGACGACCGATGCTGCCGGTATCCCCCATCAGATGATGAATCTCGGGCTGACCTATCGCGAGGGCAAATGGCGCTCCACCCTGCTCGGACGTGCTGTGAGCGGATGGACGAATGGTGAAAAGTATCCGAACAGCTCCGGCTACTTTACGGCAGATCTCGATCTACGCTATGAGCCGCAGACGGATCTCGGTGTCTTCCTGCGCATTAACAACATCTTCAACAAAGACTATCAGGACAAGCTCTATCATCCGGCAGAAGGAGCAAACTTCCTCCTCGGCGTGGATATGACGTTCTAATCGCTCAACATAAAACAGAGTTGCTGTACGCTTTGAAAACGTACGGCAACTCTGTTATGTTGTATTCAGACAAAATGTGGAAGAACGTCCGCCATCTTTCCACAGCTTGCAATATCGGTTCCATAGCCGAAATGAACGAGATCGGCAGCGAGTGCAGCATCGGTTGCTGTAAATCCCGAAAGACCGTTTGCACCGTAGTCAAAAAGACATGGATGCATGGGCACGGAGGGGCCAACGAGGACAGTCACGGCATTCTTTGAGAGCTCTAAGAGGCGCGGCATGGTCTTGTTGGCAAAGGTCGCCCCTGTCATAAAGACAAAGTCCTGCTGCGGCAGAAGGAACTCTGCCGCCTCGGCCGGGTAGTCCCCCCACTCGGGCTGCATTTCTAGGATGGAGAGGTCGCATATCGGTTCCCATTTCTTTTGGAAGTTCGGAAAGTGACCGATGACAGCGACTTTCTTGCCGCGAATTTGCTCCGTATACATGGCGAATGCTTCCAGCTTCTTGCGCTCATCCAGTGTTTCGGCGGACGCATCCTCGCCGTGGAATCCCTGCATCGCCTCCACCTTGGACGGCTGATTGTAAAATGCGTTGATGGCGGCAGCGGCGATGGATGCCTCCTGCCCTTGCCACGAGCGCACGTACTCTCCCGCCTCGCGCAGCGAACAGCCGAGAAAGCTCTCCTTTCGTAGACGCGGGCGGCTGTACGCAGGGATCGTCATGCAGATGCCGACCAAATCCCCTGCACGCACATACGTCCACGGGCGTCCGACGGCATAGTCGTCGATATAGATGTCCTGCGGCAATCCGTCGATGATCTCATCGTAAAGATTCCAGTAGTTCACAAAAATACCTCCTCACAGATCTGTTGACCCTAGGATAACACAGCGATTCAGCAGATTCAACTGTGAACAGAGAACGAAAGGAAGATGATTGTGAAAAAAAGAAATGCACTGCTCACCGTATTATTCCTCCTCCTTATTCTGCTTGTCGGATGCGGCCAGGAGGAAAAGGAGAATCCTGTCGCCGCGACATATACCTTCACGGATTCTGCAGGACGTACGGTCGAGCTTCCAAAGCAGATTGATCGCATCGCACCATCCGGCGGTCTTGCCCAGATGGCACTCTTTGCCATTGCTCCGGACAAGCTCGTCGGTATTTCCGGACAGTGGAAAGATGCTGCGCTCCCCTATGTAGGGGATCAGTACCGCGATCTTCCCGTGCTCGGTCAGTTTTACGGCATGAAGAATTTCAACAAGGAGGCGGTGCTCTCTGTCAACCCGCAGGTCATTATTGACGTGGGGGAGAAAAAAGCGACCATTGTCGAGGATATGGATCAGATTCAGGCATCGCTCGGCATTCCTGTGATCTTCATCGAGGCACGGCTCGACAATACCGATGAGGCATATCGTACACTTGGGAAAATCCTCGGCCGCGAAACGGAAGGAAATGCACTCGCTGATTACTGTCACGCGGTGTATTCACACAGCACGGAACTCGCTGCAAAAAACCAAAACAAGCCATCACTACTCTACCTTGGCGGGGCACAAGGCAATATGGCAGTCGTCAAAGGGTCGTTCCATGCACAGATTGTTGACCTGCTTGCCGATAACATTGCAGTGACAACAGCACCAGCCGAAGGCTCGATGAGTCAGGTGTCGATGGAGCAGATTCTCGCATGGAATCCGGAGGTTCTTGTGATTGCAGCCGAAACAGAGGCAGACTTCTCTGCGCTTCCTTGGCGAGAACTGCGCGCAGTGCAGTCGAAGCATGTTCTGCGTGTGCCGTCGAAGCCGTATGATTGGATGGGACGCCCCCCCTCCGTCAATCGATTTATGGGGCTCTCATGGCTTGCGGCGCGTCTCTATCCCGAGGAATCCGGAATTAATCTGCACGAGGAGATGAGAGCATACTATCGTCTCTTCTATCACTACGAACTAAGCGATGCGGAGTGTGATGCATTGCTCGCACGGGATCGTGTCCTCCCATGAGCAGCGTTTCACCGCAGTTCAAACTCACCATATTGCTGTTCCTGCTCATTGCGATGATCTTCATTTCCTTCCTGCTAGGGCGATTCCATCTCAGCGCAGCGGATGTCATTTCTGTATTCGGCGGCTGGATGGGATTTGTGCCGGAAACACGCAGTGCCTCTCACGTCGTGATGGAACTGCGCCTTCCGCGCATCATCGGGGCGGTCATGGTGGGGGCGGCACTCTCCGTCTCCGGAGCAGCCTATCAGGTGATGTTCCGCAATCCGATGGTCTCCCCCGCGATTCTCGGTGTCTCGGCGGGGGCAGCATTTGGGGCGGCAGTCGCGATCCTGTGGAGTGTGCCCTCCTTTTTCGTCCATGCGGCAACGTTTCTCGGAGGGTTGTGCGCTGTTGGGATCACGTACGTGATCGGCGCAAAGTTCTGCCGCGGCGGAAACACAACACTTGCGATCATCCTTTCGGGCATCATTGTGAGCACCCTCTTTACATCGCTGCTCTCCATGATTAAGTATGTCGCCGATCCATATGACAAGCTGCCTGTCATCGTCTACTGGCTGATGGGAAGTCTTGCGGCAATCTCACTCGACAACCTCTTCTTTCCGCTCGTATTTATGGGCGCGGCATTTATCCCCCTCTTTCTCCTGCGATGGCGGATCAATCTGCTCTCCTTTGGCGATGAGGAGGCACAGACTCTCGGGATTCCCGTAGAACGACTCCGTCTCATCGTCATTCTCTGTGCCACGCTCATGACGGCAGCAGCCGTTTCGCTATCCGGCATCATCGGTCTGGTCGGTCTGATTGTGCCGCATCTTGTGCGCTTTATCGTTGGACCGGACTTCCGCTTTCTCTTGCCGGGGTCGGCACTGATGGGCGGGCTGTTCCTGCTTGCCTCGGATAACCTCGCACGCACCCTGTGGACAATGGAGATCCCGCTTGGGATTCTCACATCGCTCTTCGGTGTCCCGTTCTTTCTCTATCTGCTGGTCAAATACCATCATGGCTGGGACTGAGGAGGAATCGGTTGATGCTTGAACTAAAAAATGTTTCCTGCGGCTACGACAGCACACGGATCTTTCGTAATATTTCGTTCTCTGTCATGCGCGGACAGACCCTCTGTCTGCTTGGCCCGAACGGGGTTGGAAAGACGACGCTCTTCAAGACGATTCTGGGGCTGCTGCCCCCACTTGCAGGTGAAATTTTGCTATCCGGAGAGAATATGTCCGCGTGGACAGTCCAGGAGCGGGCACGCCGCATCGCCTATGTTCCGCAGACACACACGCCTCCGTTTCCATTCACCGTCCGCGATGTTGTGCTGATGGGGCGGGCAGCCCACGTCGGCAGTCTCGGTATTCCCGGAAAAAAGGATCGCAAAATTGCTGACAACGCACTTGAGATGCTCGGCATCGAACATCTTGCAAAAAAGATCTATACAAAGATCAGCGGCGGAGAGCGGCAGCTTGTCCTCTTGGCACGTGCGATTGCGCAGCAGCCGCAGCTCCTCTGCATGGACGAGCCCACGGCGAGCCTCGATTTCGGCAATCAGGTGCTCGTGATGAACCGCATCCGTACACTCAGTGCGGCGGGGATCACGGTTATGATGACGACACATGCACCAAGTCATGCCTTTTACTGTGCAGATCAGACTGCCATCATGGGGCGGGACGGCGTGTTTTTCGTGGGACAGACAAACGATACAATTACAGAGAAACGGCTCACAAAACTGTATGGGGTCACCGCAAAGATTGTCGGGTATGAACACATCCCCGAGACACGCACCTGTGTCCCCCTCCCACCACAAGCTCATCAATGAGAAACGGGGCTGCTGCACGAAAGAAATGTGCAGCAGCCCCGATTTTTCATAGAGCAGCCATCTTATCCATGTATACCTGCGCGGACAGACAGTTCCCGCCTGAGGACGCTCCCGTTCCAGAGCATGTCCTCGATGTGCCGTGCGCCGCGCAGTCCCATAAACGGCTGATCCGAGATGTGGAGCCGATCCACGACAGGATAAGAGACGGGGACGTAGAGCATCCTGCGCGGGTCGGCAAGCACGGACTCGCTGCTGCTCCCCATGAGCAGACCACGCTCCATCGCCGCGAGCACTCCCTGCGCCCGCGCCGTATCCGTCTCCGCGAGCTGCTCGTCCGCGATCTTTACGGCAGCAGCGTCCTCGCGCACCTGTGCCGCGACGGCGAGATGGCGCACATCCGCCCACTCCGTCCGCAGTGCCTCGGCAAGCCCCCACGCTGACGAGCGCGGCGCACGGATGAGCGCGGTATCAAAGAGCAGCTCTCCCCACGTATTCTTGAGATCGTTGATCCGCAGGAAGTCCCTGCGCTCCGCCGCCGCAATCTCCTCCATGGCATCCTCGCCGCGTACGGGCGGCAGTGCGGAAAAGATCGCCGCAAGCCACCGCTTCGTCCCCGCGCGGCCGTACGGGGGAAGCGGTGCGATATACGGCGTGCCGCAGTGCTGTTCGATGTGCTTTGCCGCTGCAAGCCCGAGCTCATCATGCACAACGATATTGAGCTCCGCCTGTGCAAGGACTCCGATATCCTCCGGCGGCATATCGCAGCCGAATACATGGCGCACCTCATAGCCCGCCCCCGTCAACAGGCGTACAAGCTCCCGTACATCGTTCTCACCGTTGTAGTAGGATGAGGTCATGCCGATGAGGTTGACCCCACGCCGCACCTCTCCCCGTGTCTCTCTGAGCAACACATCGAGCATCGCGCAGGAAGCACGCGCCCATCCATCCGCAAAGCTGCCGACCAGCCCGCCGCTGTCAATAGCGACCACGGGGCAGGTCACCCCCGCCGCGCGTGCAATCGCACCGACATCATCGCCGATCAGACTTGCCGAACTGCCGCTAATGACGGCGAGCAGCGCGGGCGGATGGTCGATATGCGGCTGCAGGGCTTCGCGCAGATACTCCTCCGCACCGAACACAATTGCATCGTTGTCGAGCTGTGTGCACTTCATGCGGTGCGAGATGTCGCTCTGACTCTGCTCGATGTGCCGCTGCGTAAAGAGATAGCACCACAGCGGGCCGTTGACGATCACGGCACAGCCGCGTACCCCCGCGAAGAACGCCGCCGCGCCTGTCAGCGCACAGCTCTCCATCCACACGGACATATCGTCGAAGGAGAGAACCGCCTCATCCATAGATCAGCCCTCCTCTGTCCGTATGCCGATAGAGTACGTGCTCCATATCCTCGATGAGCTGCCGTTCCATCGCCCAGCCGACCGTGGGCAGCTTGCCGAGCAGGATCTGCCGCAGCCCTACGTCCACGAGTTCATGCGTGGTAAATACGAAATCCACCGCCCGCAGCAGTTCCTCACTCTCGGAATCCTCCACCGCAAGGATCGGTACATCCGTGCACTGACGCAGCCCTTCCTCTACTGTGGTACGCTGTTCCTCGGTAAAGAGTGCGAGCAAGATGATCCCCGCGAGACATACGCCCGCCTTTTCGATCAGGCGCAGGAGGATCTCTGGCTGCAGCCAGTGCAGCTCACGCCCAACGACCAGCACCGTGCGCCGCCCGTCAAGCATCTTCCGCGCACGCACGAGAACGCGCTCGAACGCCTCCTCCTCGCGTTGGATCACCTCCTCCGCCTCCGACGTACGCCCGCATTGTGCACCGATGCAGCGCAGCCAATGTGCCGTCTCCTCCGCACCGCCCGCAAACGCCTCGGCAAAGTACGGCGTGCCGAAGCGCGTATGCAGCTCCTCTGCGAACGCGACGAGCATCTCCTGCTTCTCGTCCGACATCGAACTGCCGAGCACAATGAGCAGCTCCGCCTCCGATACCGCCTGTATCTCATCCAACGGCGTATAGGTGGGAAACTGCACCGTAAGCTGCAGTCCGATCCCCGCGAGCAGCCGCTTCAGCTCCTGCACATAGGAGCTGTAGAAGCCGCCATAGTCCCCGAGAAACGCCACCGTCCCCTGCCGCACACGCGCGGGTGGATGCATAAAGCGGTCGGTCAGCACACGCGCAACCGAGAGATAGCCGTCAAAGGATTCATTGTCCAAAAAGCCGCTCGTGGGGACTGCCACAACAGGCAGATCGAGTTCCTCCTCCATCTCTTCCGCCACTGCCCGCGTATCGTCTCCGATGATGCCGCTCACGCAGGAGCCGCCGATAAAGACAGCATGCGGATGATACTTCTCCACCGCATAGCGGACGCACGCACGCAGACGCTCCGCCGCACCGAACACCGCGTCGCCCTCACCGATGCCGCTTGTGAGGAGCGGTACGGGCGACGGCGGTGCATACGTGCCCGCACCGACCAGACGGTGAAAGCTGCCGACATCCTTTTCACGCACCACATGTGCACAGGAGCGTGGACTGTGAAAGATAACCAGTGCTCCCCGCGCGTACGAGAGCGCCCACCAGACAGCGGGCATACTGCAGCTGCACTGCGCACGCCGCACCCCCGCGCGTTTTACCTTAATTGCCATACTGCTCCACCAAGTCCTCCAGTTCCTCAACCGCCATCGGTGTCAGTACCGCAAAGTATTCCGTGCAAGCTCCTCACGTAGCACGCGCTTCATGAGTTCCACGTCGGGACGTTTCCCCGTCCAGAGATGAAATGCCTCTGCGCCCTGCGCCGCAAGCATCGTCTCGCCGTTGATCGTTTCACATCCCCGCGCCCGTGCCTCGCGCAGAAAGCACGTCTCAGCGGGCGTATAGATCAGATCGTAGAGGACTGCATCGTCTTTCAGTGCCGCCATATCCACGGGCGGCATTGCATCTGTATGCGGCATCATACCGAGCGGCGTAGTCTGCACCACAATATCGGCATCGCTGCACGCAGCAATCCATGCGGCATCATCAAAGGATACCGCCCGCACATCGCCGTCTGCCGCAAAGTCTGCCGCAAGCGCCGCGCCCTTTGCCGCAGTCCGCACGCCGATTGTGATAGCGGAGATATTGCTGCGCAGAAGCCCCCACAGTGCTGCCCGCGCTGCGCCGCCCGCACCAATCAGTACGGCATTTTTTCCTGTGAGCGCAATCCCCCGCTCCGCAAATCCCGCAAGAAATCCCGCAACATCCGTATTGTGCCCGACCAACCTGCCGTCCTCAACCACTACGGTATTCACCGCCTGAATGCGCCGCGCGTCCTCGCTCAATGCATTCATCAGCGGGATGATCGCCGTCTTGAACGGGATCGTCACGTTAAATCCTGCAATCCCCGCATCATAGAGGCCACGCACCGCCGACGCGAGGGCATCCGCACGCACGGGAAGAGCCGCATAGACATAGTCAAGCCCTGCGGCGTGCAGGGCTGCATTCTGTATGATCGGTGAGAGACTGTGTCCGATGGGTGCGCCGATGACACCCAGCAGTTTCGTGCTTCCTGTAATCATTCCACATCCTAACTGTGCTTGCCGCGTATATCGTCGAGCAGCCCCATCTTGAGCTCGTAGTACATCGGTGTCATATCGAGATAGTGCCGATGCGGATTCTCGAAGCGCTGCTCCTCGGGCCAGATCTCATCCGCGAGCTGCTTACGCACATAGGCACGGATTGCATCCAGCGTCGGCAGCTGCTCCACGCGTTTTCCCGCGCGCATATAGAGGCGACGCAGATTCACCGCCGAGAAGCCCTCGAAGAAACGGTTCTTCCACGGCTTGATCGGATCGACATAGCGGAAGGGGCGCGCGAGGTCGATCTCCTCCCCCTGCACTGTGAGCATATCTGCCACGGCATTGCCGTTGCCGTCGTAGATGCGGTAGAGATCCTTCATCCCCGGATTCGTCAGCTTCTCCACATTCTCCGACATCTTGATGCGCGGTATGAATATGCCGTCCTGCTCCACGGCGACGAGCTTGTAGACCGCACCGAAGACGGGGTCGGACTTCGCCGTGATCAGGCGCTCGCCCACGCCGAAGCTGTCCACCTGCGCGCCTTGGAGGAGCAGGGAGGAAATCGTAAACTCATCGAGGCTGTTCGACAGGATGATCTTGCAGTCCGTCAGTCCCGCCTCATCGAGCATCACACGGATGCGCTTCGACAGATAGGCGAGATCGCCCGAGTCAATGCGCACACCTGCGAGGCGCCGCCCCTGCGGCTCGAGCACCTCATGTGCCGTGCGGATCGCATTCGGGATGCCCGAATGGATCACATCGTAGGTATCGACGAGGAGCACAGTCGCCTGCGGGTAGATCTCCGCATAACTCTTGAACGCCTCATATTCATCCTCGAAGAACATGACCCAGCTGTGCGCCATCGTCCCCGATATGGGAATGCCGAACTGCTGTCCTGCCGACACCGTTGCCGTCATATCGACACCGCCGATGTATGCCGCGCGTGCGCCGTAGGTCGCAGCGTCCATGTTGTGCGCACGCCGCGCGCCGAAGTCCGACACCTTGCGCCCCTCTGCCGCACGCACGATGCGCGAAGCCTTCGTTGCAATCAGGGACTGATGATTGATCTGTGCAAGCAGTGCCGTCTCGATGAGCTGCGCGTCGATGATCGGTGCGACAATCGTTATCAGCGGCTCATCAGGGTAGATGATCGTCCCCTCGGGCACGGCATAGATGTCCCCGCGAAAGCGGAAGCCGCGCAGGAAGCTCAGGAACTCCTCCGAGAAAAGCTTTTGCGCGCGGAAATAGTCGATGTCCTCATCCGAGAACGCGAGGTTCTCCACGAACTCGATCACGTGCTCAAGCCCCGCAAACACCGCATAGCCGCCCTTGTCGGGAACGGAGCGGAAGAAGAGGTCGAAGGCGACGCGCACATCGCCGTGCCCCCGATGAAAATATCCGTAGGACATCGTCATCTCGTAGAAATCCATCATCATCGACAAATTTCGCTTATCAAACTGCGTCACAGTAGTGTCCCCCTATCGGGCAGAAAGAAATGGCATAACAATCATTCCTTTGCATTATACCATTTCCTCAAGATTCACGCAAAAAGAGTTTTTCACAGAATTTCATTCTGTCTCGCGAGAAATTTCAAGTCATCGCTCGTCAGTTTTGCCAACGGCAGAAGTTCGGGACGATGACGCAGCGTTGCGAGGAGCGACTGCTCACGCCGCCAGCGTGCAATCTCTGCATGATTGCCCGAGAGGAGGACATCGGGAACTGCCCTGCCCTCGAATTCGCGCGGACGCGTGTACTGCGGATAGCCAAGCAGCACATCGAAGAAGGAATCCGTCGGCGCGGACGTATCGTCGCCGAGTACACCGGGCAGCATGCGCGCCGTCGCGTCCACGACGAGCATCGCGGGAATCTCCCCGCCCGTCAGCACAAAGTCGCCGACGGAGATGAGGCGGTCGGCGAGGTCGTAGACACGGTGATCGAAGCCCTCATAGTGCCCACAGATGAGGATAAGCTGATCGAACGAGGCAAGTTCCTTTGCCGTCTTCTGCGTGAACACGTCCCCCGCAGGGTCAAAGATGATCGTGCAGCGCCGCCCCTCATAGGCTGCGGTCTGTGCATGGATGTCGCGCACGGCGGCATAGAGCGGCTCGGGTTTCAGCACCATGCCTGCCCCGCCGCCGCACGGCGTATCGTCCACATGGCGGTGCTTATCCGTCGAGTAGTCGCGAAAATTCGTATAGTGCACGTCCAAGATGCCGCGCTCTGCCGCCCGCCCGATGATGCTCGTGCCGAATACGCCCGCAAACATCTCGGGAAAGAGTGTCACAAGATCGATTCTCATAGGAACTCCTTATTCTCATTGCAATGTTTTTCATTATAGCATGGATACGTTTGTGAATTGCACGATTTCGATAAAATATTTTACGAATCGACGCGGAAGATATATAATAGAGAAAGGTATGAATGAAACTCAGGAGCATTTTATGGACATCAACCTTGCCCATTTCAATACGGATATCGGGCGGCAGAAGCCCGAGAACATCATCCACAGCAATGCGGCTTGTCCGTTCTGTGCAACGGACAAGCTCACAGACATCATCGCGACGGACGGCGATATTATCCTCCTCAAAAACAAATACAACGTCATCGAGGAGGCGGATCAATTCGTCCTCATCGAGGGCAGGGACTGCGATGCAGATATGCCCGACTACACGCGCGACCATATGCACCGCCTCATCGCGTTCGGCATGGAGCATTGGGCGCAGATGCGTGCGAGCGGAAAGTATGACACGGTGCTCTTTTTCAAGAACTATGGACCGTACTCGGGTGGAACAATCCGTCACCCGCATATGCAGCTCGTCGGCTTCCCCACATTTCGGCAGGAGCTTGCCTTTCGCCGCGCCGAGTTCGAGGGACTGACCGTGGACGAGCGGGACGGCGTCACGTTGAACCTCTCCACCACACCGCGCGTCGGCTTTTGGGAGCTGAACATTGTGCCCGCCGATGCAGGGTCAGTCGGAACGATTGCGGACTACATACAGATCGCCGTCGATTTCTTCATGAATGCCTTCCGCCGTCCGCTGACGAGTTACAACATCTTCTTCTACAATGACGGCGCGGACATCTTCATCAAGATCATGCCGCGCTTTGCCACCTCCCCCGTCTTCATCGGCTACAACATCCGACTGCTCCCGTCCAACCTTGCGGAGATGCGGGATCGGATGCGCGCGGCTTACTTTGAGAATAAACGGAGCATATAATGACTGATACGATAAACGAAACGCCGCCGAAGCGAAAGCGGCGCAAGACAACAGCACGTAAACGAACGCGCAAAAAAACGCCCCGCAGATTTGGGCGTTTTTTCTTGAGTGTATTCATCTGCCTCCTGCTCGTGTCTCTGGGGACATTTCTCTTTGTCCCGCATGCATGGCAGGAGGTTGGTGAGATTCTACCTGCAGCAGAGCGGCAGCTGCCCGCAAATCAGCTGCATGAGATCCGCGAGCCGAATGCAGGTGAGCAGATTGCACGCGTCCTCTTCATCCGCCGCGCCATCGAGGCGCGCCTTGACCGCGCGGACTACGTGCCCATCGGGCGCATTTCGCCCGAGCTGCGGAAAGCGATCGTCGCCATCGAGGATCGCCGCTTCTACGACCATATGGGATTCGACCTCACGGGCATGGGGCGCGCGGCGCTCGTCAACATCCAACACGGGCGCATCGAGGAGGGCGCAAGCACGATCACGCAGCAGCTCGTCAAAAACCTCTTCCTCGCAAATGAGCAGACGCTGACGCGCAAGGTACAGGAGCTCCTGCTCGCCCTCGACATCGAGATCGCCTACTCGAAGGACGAGATTCTCGAGATGTATCTGAACGTCGTTTACTACGGTTCGGGCTTCTACGGCGTGAATGCCGCAGCCGAAGGCTATTACGGAAAGCCTCCCGCCGCACTCGACCTGCCCGAAGCCTCCATGCTCGCGGGCATCCCCAACGCCCCCTCCGAGCTCTCCCCATTTGAAAACTTCATCGCCGCGAAGAAGCGGCAGGCAGTCGTCCTCGACACGATGGAGGCGCAAGGGATGATCGACGCACGCACTGCCGAAGACGCAAAGATACAGCCGCTGAACTTCCGCCCAGAGGAAAGTGAGAAGACCAAGACATAGGCGCATAGATTCATCAAGAATTATTTCTCGTGAATTGGTAAAAACGAAAGTACAACAGAAAGGATTAAAGGAGCAATAAGAATACAGGGGGGCAGCCAAGAACGTGGAGCTAGAAAAATTTAAAAACCATATTCGTATATTAGGCAAAGAAGAAGCAGCAAGATATCGGAACTTATATATAAAAAAAATTTGTAGATCCGTATACGCATGCACAATGTTATCAAGAACGAATTGAACAGTTGTATGCGTTTTTCGATGGATTTTGTTATGAAGGATATTTATGGGATTTTTTAAAATCAGAAACATATATTGGAGAAACACAGATTGAAGAGTATCGCAAATTTTTAAAGCAAGTATTTGTGTTTTGGGATAATAATTCCAGAGATAGGATCTTCATAAAAGATTACTGGAAATTTGATAAAAAGGATATGATAGAACTCGATTATAATCTGTTATTAGATCATCTAGAATTCTTCCCAGAGGATATCTATATCACAAATGAAACACTGAGATGGACGATTGTATTTACGCATGAAGATGATTTGCTGAGGAAACGTCTGATTATACAGGATGGAAGAATATAAATACGCCGCATGACCGTCCGTGTCAAACGAGTCGGCGATGTTCAGGGAGACCGAATCAAAGCCGTAATGGCAGGCAGAGCGGACAATTCACGATGCGTTCCATCCCGCCCACGAGTCAGCCCTTCGAGTTCGACATCAGACTCGCTGCAAGCAAATCCTGCAATCGCATGGAGGACCTGACCCACGAAGAACCACTTCAACTTTACCTCGGGTAAAGACAAGGATGCAAATCAAATGAAGCAAATTCATATAACTGATTTTCAAAATTCAGACCTAGACTTACACGATTCATTATTAGAAGACGTAAAAATCTCATATGGCCGGAAAAATGTAATTATATTTCTAATCTTACCTAAGTCCCCTCCTCTGAGAGACTCGGAGGAAAGAGCAAAACTTATTATTGAAAACACCTCATATTTTGTTATGTCACTAAAAGAACCATGGGGGAAAGGAACATACATTGTATCAGAAGAAATAAAAAACTGTGCAAATGATCAATTAAAATTAATAATAACACTAAATTCTGGGGACACCATAGAAATTACTGGAGCGAAAATCTCTTTGACCGATAATATCTAAGAAATCGCTGATGAAATGAAGCCCGTCAGATTAACGCAGATTTTTCCGCTGATGTGCGGACGAAAAAGTTATGTCAAGATGATGACGCTGAATTTATCAGTAATTCCTAAAAGGTTCATTGTAAAATGAAATCGGACACATAAAAAAGTAGAACATACAGAATCCGTCTGGTAAAATATCTTTGCCAAAACACCACCAGGAGGTTCTGTATGCTCTACGCTCATTCTACCACAAAACGCCGTACATTCAAACACCTAAATGCCTATCAGCGCGGACAGATCGAAGCGATGCTTCGCCTTGGAGTTCCTAAGGTGAAAATCGCCAAAGACCTCGGAATCGCACGCTCCACTCTGTACGCTGAAATAAAGCGCGGTACAGCAAGGCAGATGTGTTCAGACTGGACGTACTATGACCGGTATTTTGCCGAAACTAGTCAAATCATTTATGAGCGTAATCGAAAGAACTCCGTAAAGCCTTCCAAGTTCAATGCGGCACGGGACTTCATCCGGTATGTAGAAGACCGTATTCTCAAAGACAAACACGCACCTGATGCAATCTGCGGGCGCGCTAAACGTACACATCTATTTGCGGTTCAGGTCTGCACGAAGACCATCTACAACTACATTGCAAAGGGGCTACTTAAGGTCAAAAACATCGACCTACGCCAGAAGGTTCGCCGCAAACACAAAGGAAAGAAGAGCGACGACAATCATAGAGCCCTCGGTGAGCGTATCGATCAACGCGATCCGCTTGTTGACGAGCGTGTTACCTTTGGCAACTGGGAGCTTGACACCATCATCGGGAAAAAGGGTACGGATCCTGTGCTACTTGCCGTAGATGAACGTAAGAAGCGAAAGAGGCACCTTGTAAAGATTCGTGCAAAGACTGCAGAGGCGGTTGCCGAAGGGATTGCCAAACTAAGAGAGCTTTATGGGGCAAAGTTTTCACAGGTATTTCGTACGATCACCTGCGACAATGGGAGCGAGTTCGCTCGTCTGCAAGAAGCCGTTCCCGAGGCGAAGGTGTACTATGCTCATCCTTACGCTCCTTGGGAATGTGGAACGAACGAGAAGCAGAATGCACTCGTTCGGTATTTCATTCCGAAGGGCACGAATATGACAAACCTAAGCGAGGAAGATGTACAGCGTGTGGAGGATTGGATCAATACGCTCCCCCGTAAAATTCTAGGTTATGAGACGCCGCAAGAGTGCTTCGATGCCGCACTTAAAAATCTTCGCCCATAATTTCTGATTCTGTTATGTGCTACTGTCCGATTTGATATTGCAATTTAGGGTAATTCCTAAAACCGGACATGGAGAGACAGAAACTAGACGGAGGGAGGGTTACCGCGAAGCCTCTCCTGCGGAAAGATCATGCTCTGTCGATCAGCGCCACACCGTCTGCGAACAATCCTGTACGCGTCACATACGCCTCGCTCGGATCAACAGGCAGGGCGAAGTCCCGCGCCATCACGGACAGTACTTCGATGGGCTTGACACTGCCCTCCGAGGTCACGACGAGATTCATCCAAAACGTCAGACGCTCGTGCTCCAACGTAAAGGAAACGGGTGTTTTTATGTATGTCTTTGTCTCGATCGTACGGCTCTTCTTCGGCGTACTGCGCTCCCATACGGCGCTCTCCGCCGCATTGTAGCGCACAACACTCGCGCGCACGGCTTCAACATCACCCGCATAGGGCACGGCAATGCGATAGCGCGCCTCGTCCACATCCGCCATCAGCGCCCGATGCTTGCCCTCGAGCAGACGCAGACGAACGACCTGCGCCCCGCGCGGCAGATGCGCCCCGAGATGCGCCATCACCTCCGAGGGCGCAAGCGCCTCCGTCATCTCGAAGTCCACATACTCCGCATCGCTCGCCGCACCAAGCGAGAGCGCGGACGCAAACGCGACCTTCATGTGCGGGTTGAAGCCCTCCGAGTACGCCATCGGCAGCCCTGCACGCTTACACGCGCGGACGAAGAGGTTCGCATAGTCGAGATGGGAGACATAGCGCAGTTCCTCGCCCTTCGTGATAAGCCCGCGATAGACAAAAAGACGGCGCTCTGCGGGATTCCCCGTTTTATCAGCCACAGGAGAGGCTTTACCCACAGATGAATCTTTTTCATCAAGCAGCGTGGGACGCTCCACCTCCGTGCCCGCATAGTCGATCACATCCACGCCGAGCGTCGGGCAGATGCCGCAGCCCGTACAGTGCGTGCGGCGGCAGTCCTCCGTGAGAGACGCCGAAAGCGCCTTCTGCCACTCGGACTTTAGGAAGCGCTCGAGCACGCCGGGCGAGGTGTGCGCCCACGGCAGCGGCTCGCCAATCGTGCGCGTACGCCTGCTGAAATACTCCCAGTCGACGCCGCAGGTCTCAAATGCGGCGAAGTAGCGGCTGTCGTCGAAGAGATCCGACCAGCCGTCAAACTTCGCGCCATTCTTCCACGCCTCATAGAGTACGGGCGCAAGGCGGCGATCGCCGCGCGCAAAGACGCCCTCGATCACCGAGAGCCGCGCGTCGTGATAGTGGAACGTGATCGACCGATCCGTAATATGCTCCTTGAGGAGTTGCTGACGCCGCCGAAACTCCTCGATCGGCAGCTGCCCGAACCACTGGAACGGCGTATAGGGCTTTGGTACGAAGCAGGAGACGGAGACCGTCACCTTGCAGCCGCGCCGCCCGCGAATCTCCGTGTAGAGATCGACGACCTTCTTTGCAAGTTTTGCAATCCCGATGATGTCCTCGTCCGTCTCCGTCGGCAGCCCCATCATGAAGTAGAGCTTCACCTGCTTCCAGCCGTGACGGAATGCCGCGCCACACGCCGTGAGCAGATTCTCCTCCGTCACGCCCTTGTTGATGACATCGCGCAGCCGCTGCGTTCCTGCCTCGGGCGCAAAGGTCAGCCCCGATTTTCGCACCTGCTGCATCCGATGCGCGAGGTCGATCGAGAAGCTGTCGATGCGCAGCGACGGCAGGGAGAAGCTGATCTTCTCCCCCGCATTGTCCGCCATCAGATCATCCACAAGACGCCCGAGGCAGGAGTAGTCCGCCGAGGAGAGCGAGGTGAGGCTCATCTCATCGTAGCCCGTCGATGCGATCAGCCCCTGTGCCATCCCGCGCAGACGCTCCTCCGTGCGCTCACGTGCGGGTCGGTAGGCGATCCCCGCCTGACAGAAGCGGCAGCCGCGCGAGCAGCCGCGAAACAGCTCCAGCATCATGCGGTTGTGCACAATGTCCATATAGGGCACAATCGGATGCTCGACCGACATGACCGCATCCATATCGCGCACAACGCGCTTGTAGATGACGGGACGCGCCGCAGGATGCAGAAGGCGCATCTCACGAAAATGCCCCGCCTCGTCGTAAATTGGCTCATAGAACGCGGGCACATAGATGCCGTCGATCGCAAGGAGGCGCGTGAGGAAGCCGCGCCGTCCGCCCGGACGCCCCTCCGCCCTCCACGCAATGAGTGCATCGCAGAGCTCGGGCAGAACCTCCTCGGCTTCCCCAATCACAAAGAAGTCGAAGAAGTCCGCAATTGGCTCGACGTTGTAGACGCATGGCCCGCCGCCCACAACGAAGGGCATATCCTCGCCGCGCTCACGCGCATAGAGAGGAATGCCTGCAAGATCGAGCATATTGAGGACATTGGAGTAGATCATCTCGTATTGGAGCGAGAAGCCGATAAAGTCAAACTCCTCGATGGGGCGGCGGCTTTCAAGCGAAAAGAGCGGGATGCCCCGCGCACGCATCTTCTCCTCCATGTCGATCCAAGGCGCATAGACGCGCTCCGCCGCAATGTCCGCACGGCGGTTCAGAATCTCATAGAGAATGGCAAGCCCGAGATTGCTCATGCCGACCTCGTAGACATCGGGCAGCGCGAGCGCAAATCTGCACTGCACGCTGTCCCAGTCCTTGCGCACGGCATTCCACTCGCCGCCCGTGTAGCGCGCAGGTTTCAGTACCGATTGCAGGACACTGTGATCGAGCTGCACCATTGTTTCGTATTCCCTCCAAATAAAGACTCTTTGTCGTATGTTATGGAACATCGGAAACGCCTCCGTGCGATGCTCCTAAGCAAACCCTAGTGGAGCAAGCGGAGAAAAGGGCACGTTCTGCCCCCTGCGGATTTCTTTCGTTCAAGCGAAGCGCGTTTAAGAAGTCCGCAGGTATTTAGGCAGATAAGTGCCCGACCGCTTGCGTAACTAAGCGTTTGCGTGGAGTGCGCACGGAGTCATTCCGTGACATTTCATAGAACCAAAATAAACACAGAAAATAAAAGAGACTGCCGCGCGAAGGCGAACAGCCTCACAGAATTTCTCTCTAAAATAACAGTTTTTGCCGCCGCAGCTGAATGTTCAGCAGAATGGCAATCGCCATGACATTCGTCGTGAGCGAGCTCACGCCGTAGCTCATGAGCGGCAGCGGAATGCCCGTGACGGGCATGATGCCCATCGTCATGCCGACGTTGACGAGCACGTGGAACGCAATCATCGACGTGATGCCGACCGCGAGCAGCCTGCCGAACGTATCACTCGCATCCTGCGCAATCCTGATGCCGCGCCAGAGCACGATGAGATAGAGCAGGAGCAGGACGGCGCATCCGACGAAGCCGAGCTCCTCCCCCACGACGGAGAAGATGAAGTCCGTGTGATTCTCCGGCAGGAAGTTCAGCTGACTCTGCGTCCCACCAAACAGCCCCTTGCCAAAGAGCAGCCCCGAACCGATTGCAATCTTCGACTGGATGATGTGATAACCCGCACCAAGCGGGTCGACATTTGGATCCATGAAGACCATAATGCGCATCTTCTGATAGTCCTTCAGGAAATGCCAGAGCACGGGCAGAGCTGCAAGTCCGAGTCCAAAGATCCCGGCGAGAATGCGCAGCCGTATCCCCGCAACGAACACCATGCCGAAGAAGATGGCGAGAAAGACGAGCGATGTCCCGAGATCGGGCTGCTTCAGCACGAGCAGGAACGGCACGAGCACATAGCCGGCAACGGGTGCGACATCACTGAGCGACTGTATCTTCCCGCGCTTTTCGATCATTGCAGCAAGGGCAATAATCATGATGAGCTTCGAGAACTCCGATGGCTGTATGCTGATGGGACCGAGTGCGATCCACCGCTGCGCGCCAAGCGCCGTCTGCCCGACCAACATAACGAGAATCAGGAGAATCAGATTGAACACGTAGAAGTGGTTGCCGTAGCGCTGCAGTATCTTGTAGTCGAAATTCATCAGAAATGCTGCAAGCGCAATATCGACAATGATGGATATGCCCTGCCGCTGAACGAACCAATAGCGCTCCTCACTCGGCGTATTGACATGAGTCGCACTGCCGATGATGACGAGGCTCATGATGACGATAGCAGCAGCCGCTGCAATCAGCGTCAGATCCGTGCGGCGCAGGAGGCGCTTCGAGAGTATCATCGTCTGCGCCTTGATATGTCGCTGCCGCCGTGCTGAACGCTCACGACAGGAATGTTGACGACGAGTGCCATCGTGTCATTTTCATTTTCGAGCGAGAATTCCATCTCGCGCGTATCGATATACATATACTTCGAGATCACCTGAATGATCTCCGCGCGCATATTGTCCATGATCTCCGGAGAGACATTCGCCCGATCATTGATGATAACAAGCTGGAGGCGGCGGCGCGCAACATCGCCGGAACTTTCCTTTTTTCCGAGAAGTTTTCTCAGCATCTCAATCACGCCAAGCCCCCCTTACTTTTTCCCAAAGAGCTTGCCCTTGATCGTCTCCCAGAGACTTTCCTTCGCAAACTCGCGGAACGGGATCTCCTCACCCGAGAGGCGTCCCACCACATCGAGATACGCCTGTCCTGCGGGAGAGTTCGGCATCGTCACACACGGCTCTCCGCGGTTCGTACTCGTCACGACCATCTCGTCATCGGGGATCTGACCGATGCAGGTGACAGAGAGGATCTCGTCAATGTCGTTCATATCGAGCATATCGCCCTTTTCGATCATCTTCGGGCGAATGCGGTTGACCACGAGGCGGATGTCCTCCTTATCCGCACGTCCAAGCTCGCCGATGATCTTATCCGCATCGCGCACCGCCGAAATCTCGGGCATCGTCACCACAATCGCCGTATCGGCAGCCGCAATCGCTGTCTTGAATCCCTGCTCGATGCCTGCGGGACAGTCGATGATGATGACATCATAGGAGCGGCGCAGCTCCTCACAGAGGGTCGCGAGCTCCTCGGGATTCACCGCACTCTTGTCCTTGACCTGAGAGGTCGGCAGGAGAAAGAGAGAGTCATATTTCTTGTGACGCACGAGTGCCTTCTTGTACGGCACACGACCCGAGGTCACATCGACCAAATCGTACATAATGCGGTTCTCAAGCCCCAGCAGGAGATCGAGATTCCTGAGCCCCGTATCCGTATCGATCAGGACGACGCTCTTGCCGCGCATGGCAAATCCAACGCCCAGATTTGCCGTTGTCGTTGTCTTTCCAACGCCTCCTTTGCCCGAAGTCACGACATAGATCTCACTCATATTTCGAACCTACCTCTCTATTGGCTCAATGACAATCTGACCATCCTTCACAAAGGCGCGCTCCGCCTTGCCGGAATCCTCCGGCTCATCCGGCGAACGCGCGACATAGTTCGCAATGCGAATCTGCGTCGGCATCAGATGATCTGCAATGATAAATGCTGTTGAGTCCCCCGCTGCGCCTGCATGCACGACCCCACGACATGTGCCGCGGATGTCCACACTGCCGCCCGCCGTGATCTGCGCACCCGGATTGACATTGCCGAAGACGATGACGGAGCCCTCCGTCTCCACCGCCTGTCCGCCGCGCAGCGTCTTGTCGATGACGAGCATCTGCCGGAGTTCCGGCTGCTCCTTCTTCTCCTCCACAGGCTGCACGCGCTCAGTCACGGGCGCAATAGGCGCGGCAGGTTCCGGCTTTGCCAGACGGCAGATCAGCCCGTGCGTCCGAAAGAGCTCCTGCATCTCTGCCAACTCCTCTTTCGCAAAGCGGTCACGCGGGACACGCACAAGCGTGCCGCGCAGAAAGAACCCGGAACCGGATTCCAGCTTTCGCCCCAGCTCCTCCATGATCTCACAAAAACTCATATCGACGGGGAACGTGAGCATGAGTCCGTCATTTTCCCCTTTGATCTTGATCTTATCCTCGCCCATTTGACTCCCTCACTTATTCCCTGCATTCTGCGGCACGCGGTCCAACCCGAAGGCAGCCTCTAGGATTTTCCTCCCAATCGGCACCGCCGAGAGCGAACCGAAGCCGCCCTGCTCCACGATGACCGCCACGACGATATTCGGATTCGCATAGGGACCGTACGCCACGAACCAGCCGTGGTCACGCCCCTGCGAGTTCTCCGCCGTCCCCGTCTTACCCGCAATGTCGATCGGTACGGCTGCG
>NZ_CP016201.1:1998974-2036795 GCF_001683335.1 Selenomonas sp. oral taxon 126 | reverse complement strand
CGGCAAACACGCCCGCAGCCGTACCGATCTTCGTCACGTCGTGCAGCCCCTCCTGCACATTGCGGATCACGAACGGATCCACCTCCAGCTCCGAGAGCAGCTTCGGCTGAAACTCGCGCACCGTATTCCCGTTGACATCCACAATGCGCTGCACGAGATGCGGCTGAAAGCGCTTGCCGTTCGCCGCAATCTCCCCCATGACCATCGCAGCCTGCAAGGGCGTCACGAGGTTGAACCCCTGCCCGATCGCCGCGTCAAACGTCTCCGAGAGATACCACTCGCCGTCCTCGTAGTTATCCGCCTTGTACTTGCGATTCGGCACAAGGCCCTCCGCCTCGTACGGCAGATCGATGCCCGTGCGCGTGCCCAAACCGAACATGCGCGCATAGCGCTCGAGTGCATCCACGCCAAGACGGTTGCCCATCTCGTAGAAGTAGACATTGTCCGAGTGTGCCATTGCCTCCTGGAAATTGATCCAGCCCAGTGCCTCACCGCCCGCATTCGTCTTCGGAATGATCCAGTGATGTCCTGCGTCGAAGATCTGCTCCTGCGGCGTCACCTTGTGCTCGGCGAGCGCCGCCGTGCCCGTTACAATCTTGAACGTCGACCCGGGCGGATACTCGCCCGTGATCGCCTTGTTGTCCATCGGATGATAGGGGTTGTTGTTCAGCACATTCCAGTTCTGCGTTGAGATGCCGCCCGCGAAGAGATTTGGATTGAACGCAGGGCGGCTGACCATCGCGAGCACCTCACCCGTCTGCGGATTCATGACCACCGCTGCCGCCGCATTTGCGTGCACAATGGCGAGCTGCGCATCGACCGCCTGCTCCGCAGCCTCCTGGATATGCTTGTCAATCGTCAGAACGAGATCGTTGCCCGGCACGGGCGACTGCCGCCCGAGGAGCTGCACGGGACGCCCCGACACATCCACCTCCACCTGATCACCGCCGTTCACGCCGCGCACGTCCTTGTCATAGACGCGTTCGAGACCGAACTTGCCGATGATGTAGCCGGTCTTATAGCCCTCATCCTTGCGCCGCTCGAGTTCCTCCTCGTTGATCTCACTCACATAGCCGAAGACATGCGCCGCATACTCTCCGTAGATGTAGTCACGGATCGGCAGCACCTCGATCACAACGCCCGGATAGTCATCCTTCTGCTCCTCGATGATCGTCACGATATCGGGCAGCACGTCGGTTTTGATGCGAATGGGATCGAAACCGACGTGCGCGTCAATCTTCTGCTGAATCTCCTCCACAGGCACGTTAATGAGCTTTGATACGCGCGCAATCACCTCTGGTGAGATCGGCTCCGTCAGCGGGAGCAGCGACACTGCAAAGCCGGGACGGTTCGTCACGAGGAGTTCCCCATTGCGGTCATAGAATGTACCGCGCGCCGCCTCCGCCGGTATGATGCGGATGCGGTTGCCCTCAGCAAGGCGCGCATAGCGCTCGCCGTCATAGACCTGTAGGTAGCCTGCACGCCCGATCAGCACTGCAATGATGAGCACGATCACCAGACCGAGGAATTGCAGACGCCCGCTGAAATCTTCATTTTCGTTCACAACTACACTCCAAAAAACCCCTGCTACCGCTCCGGATCGCGTATGCGCTTATCCAGATGAAACGTCGCCCAGTGAATCGGATACGCAAAGATCAGCTGAAAGAGGAGCAGAATGAGAAGTACGCGCCCCATATGCAGGAACGGGTTGAAATGATAGCCAAGCAGATACACAATGAGCGCCGAAATCACATATTTGGCAAAAGTTGCCGCGACAGATGCCGTGATCGGCAAAAAGAACTGCTCCTTGAACACGCGATCAGAAAACCGACCGAAAAAGAGCCCGATCAATGTCAGCGTAAATGCCTGCAGCCCAAAGAACGAGCCAACACTGAGATCCTCCACCAGCCCCAATGCAAAGCCAACGAATCCGCCCCACGCACTGCCGCGCAGAAAGGCATAGGAAACCGTCGCCAAGAGGAGCAGATCGGGAACTACCCCGTATACAGCAATGAGCGGCAGAAACGAGAATTGCAGGACAAAGAGAAGCACGAAAAACAAGATAAAGAATTTATATCTCTTCACTGCTCTGCCGCCTTTGCCTGTGTTACAGAGATCTCTGCCGCCGCAGCCGCACCCGGACTGAGCGGCGCAGGCTGAATCGGCGCCGGCGGCGCCTCACGTGACGACGTGATGATCGCCACATCCTCGAGCCGCTGGAAATCCACCGCCGTCTCGATGAGTGCAACCTTCAGAAGCCCCGTATCATCGCTGTGCTGCGAGACGATCTGTCCGACGGGAATGCCCTTCGGATAGATACCGCCGAAGCCGGATGTAATGACGGCATCGCCGTCCTGCACATCCGCATTGCGCGGGATGTTGATCATCTGCGGCATATAGGGATTGTCCATCGTCCCCGTGACAATGCCCGTCACACGGGACTCTGTCCGCTGAATGAGCGTGCCGACGGAGGAGCGCACATCGAGGATCAGCTGTACCTTGGATGAGAGCGGCGAAACCTCCGTCACACGCCCCACGAGCCCCTTGCCCGTCACGACGGGCATGTTTTCGCGCACCCCGTCTTTCGAACCGCGATCCACGACGATCGTGCTCGTCCAAAGTGCAGCATCACGTCCGATGACGCGCGCGGCAAGAAGATCGAACTGCTGCGCCGACTGCTTGTATGCGAGAAGCTCACGCAAACGCGCATTCTCTGCCGCATACTCCTCCGCCATCGTATTCTGCTGCCGCAGCTGGTCGATCTCATTCTTGAGCATCTTATTCTGCTCGTGTACCGTAGCAATTTCCCACAGGTTCGACGTCACATGCTGAATCTGCTGCCCTGCGTAGGAGAATATCATCTCAAACGGGGCAAGCACGGTACCCACCGTGCTCGTCGAGGCGGTCGCCTGAAACCGTCCGCGCGCAGCAAAGAAAATGACGCAGAAAAGAGCGAGCAGAACGAAAAGCAATGCCCAGATCTTGCGTCCCGACTGCCTTGCCCGTCCGATTCGGTCGATCATTGTTTCAATTTCTTCGAGGACATGACGACATTCTTGAGGAGTCCAATATTCTCAAGCGTCCGCCCCGTCCCCTCGCCTACGCAGGAGAGCGCGTCCTCGGACACGAGCACGGGCATGCCCGTCTCATGAGAGAGGAGCTTGTCCAGATTCATGAGGAGTGCGCCGCCGCCCGTCATCATGATGCCGTGATCCATGACATCTGCCGCGAGTTCGGGCGGTGTCTTCTCGAGCGTGCCCTTCACGGCATCGATGATCTTGTAGATCGGCTCGTTCAGCGCCTCACGGATCTCCTTCGCGCGGATCGTCAGCGTCTTCGGCAGACCACTCACGAGATCGCGTCCGCGGATGTCCATCGTACGATCCGTATCCGGCGTCACAATCGCCGTACCGACCGTGATCTTGATTTCCTCCGCCGTGCGCTCGCCGATCATCAGATTATACATGCGCTTGATGTACTGCACAATCGACGAGTCCATCTCATCGCCACCGATGCGGATGGAGCGGCTCGTCACAATGCCGCCGAGCGAGATGACGGCGATCTCCGTCGTGCCGCCGCCGATGTCGACGACCATGCTTCCCGTTGCCTCCTCCACGGGAAGCCCCGCACCAATCGCCGCCGCCATCGGCTCCTCGATCAGATACGCCTCACGCGCCCCAGCCTGCTGCGCCGCATCGATGACCGCGCGCTTCTCGACCTCTGTCACGCCCGACGGAACGCCGACCACAACGCGCGGACGTACGAACGACTTCGAACGCATTGCCTTGCGGATGAAGTACTTCAGCATTGCCTGCGTCACGTCGAAATCCGCAATAACACCGTCCTTCATCGGGCGGATTGCAACGATATTGCCGGGCGTGCGCCCGATCATCTGCTTTGCCTCCTCGCCCACGGCGAGCACATCGCCCGAATCACTCTTTATCGCCACAACGGACGGCTCGCGCAGGACAATCCCGCGCCCCTTCACATGTACCAGAGTATTCGCCGTACCGAGGTCAATCCCCATATCGTGTCCGCCAAAAAGACCAAACATTGTAAGTGGAGTCTCCTTCCATCATCTGAGATGTATTCATTCAATAATTCCATATGCGCTGGCCATAAGGAATCGCTGAATTTATCAGTGCTTCCTTAAAGGCGCGCAGAATCAGTATAGCATAAGCGCGTTTATTTTTCCATGAGATTTTATGAGGAAAACGATGGGAAGACCATCCCCCTAGACTTCTTTCAGCCCATTTAGGACAATTTAACCAGATTCCTTGACGGCGGCGCAGCTTTCCTCTATAATGATATTAAGAATTTGCACTGTGTTAAGGAGACTGAATCGAATGGACATTCAATCAAGGTTGCTGACAGTGGATTTTTATAATTGCAAAGCCGAAAGATGCACCGATGAAGAAGCGCTCCGCATGAAGGTCTCCAATGCACTCAGAGAGCTTGATCTCGTGCCTCTGCAGATCATCAGCGACGTGCAGGAGAGCGGTCACATCTCCCTGATGGCACTCCTGCCCGACGGACATCTTGCTCTGCACGTCCACCCCGAGCTGCGCCACGTCTCGCTTGACATCTACCTCTGTACGGAGGATGCCGCGCTCGACCCGATTGCGCGTACGATGCGCAAGGCATTCCAGCCCGAAAAGACCAAGACGACCCATCTGCGGCGCGGAGACTTCCGCTCGCCCTCCGAGATCCGCCCCAAGACCACAACGCACGTCGCCCCGATCCGCAAGATCAAGAGCACAGGCGCAAAGGTCATCCGCATCCTCGCACGACGCAACCGCGGCTAAGTAAAAAAGGGCTGCTCTCGATATGCCGTAAGGGAAAGCCTCCCCCGTCGGTACGGGGGAGGGGGACCGCGTAAGCGGTGGAAGGGGCGCTTTGAGCGTCCGGACAATACAAACAAAAGGCTGTTGTACGAGTCAAAACGACTTCGTACAACAGCCTTTTTAGTGCAAATGATAACCTGCTGCGGGCTTCACCTGCTTCATGGACTGATCGTAGTCACCTGTGAGATAGTCACCGAGCAGGCCTACCTTGAACTTGCCGGGATGCCCATCGGGCAGACTGTCGTTTGCCGTGAGCAGTATATCAAGCGCCACTGCCGTACGAGCAGCTGTAGAACTCATGTGCATAACGAGGATTGCACCGCGCTTGACCGAACCATCCTCCTCATGTGTCAGATTATGCAGAATGCCGACCAACGACTCCATCGATACCGTGCTGTAGTCCTCCGTGCTGCCGCTGCCATTGACGACATAGGTAAACCCATTGTTGAGAATCGCCGCAACACCCATGCGGCTGACTGCAAGCGTCGGCGGGCGCAGGAGACGCGTGAGTGCATAGCGCCCCGAGGGCAGCTTCATATCGCCGACGGTCGCCGCGAGCTTCTCATAGGAGGAGCGCACATCCTCATTGTATTCCTCGGGATTCTGCACAGGGATCTGACGCCCCTTCTCATCCTGAATCGTCATCGGCTTGTGTCCGTCCGTATGGCTGCCGATCTCATGCCCCTCCGCCGCAATCGCGCGCAGGAGATTCGGATTGTTATGGATGTTCCATGTGATGACGAAGAATGTCCCCTGCACCTTATGCTTGCGCAGAACGTAGAGAATATGGTTGATCGAATCGTCACTGCCCCAGTCGTCAAAACTCAGGAAGATCGTATTATCTGCAACCGTCTTGACAATCCCCGTTCGATCCGCCTGCCGCATTTCCACGCGGGAAAAATCCAGCATACGATCCGTCTCTCCAACCTCGGGCGCGCCAACGTAGCGTTTGAAAAACTCCTTCATAAGGGCGCTCCCCTCAAGTTTTTCCGCACGAACATAGGGGCGCATCTCTTCGGGCAGTGCGTCCATATCCACAGGATATGTATAGAGCGCCGCAGTATCCGCCAAGACATCCTGCACGGAGGCAACCGTATATCCGGACTCCTGACGATCCTGCCGAAGCTGCGCATTCGAAGCCCCCGGCGCTGCGTAGGCGATATTATCGAGCTTTTCTGCAATGATCGCGCGGAAGATTTCTCCCGTCAGCGCTGACCGCGTATAGAAATCCGTACGCAGGTAGACGATCTCTCCACGGTTCAGTGAGGTCGTCCAGCGTCCGAAGAGCTGCGGCATCAGTTCCTCCGCCGTCTGTGCGTCCTTGTGCTTCGACTGCACGACGTTCAGCCCCTGCCCGACAAGCACGCAGCCCATCGCGGAGACCGCCTCCCCGATTGCCTCCTCATCTGCTCCCGACATCTGACGCACGATATTCGTCTCCACGCCCCAGCGCGTGCGCAGCGCGGTCTGAATCCGCTCGATCTGCGCACAGTAGGCGTCGAAGTCCGCGCCCTCCTCGGGGCGCAGACCGATGCCGAGATCCTGCCCCGCCGCAACAATGCGCGCAATATTGTCCCCATTGCGCTGAATCTCACGCTCCGTGACGAAGAACGTCCCTCGCATGCCCCGCGCCGCCATCTCGTTCAGTATGTCATCCAGTGGTTCCTGTTTGGAAAGACCGCCAAAGGTAAATATGACAGCAGGCTTCACCGTTGTGATGAATCTTTGCGCCTGTGCAATCCGTCCGCCATTTGCCGCGCGCAGCTCTTGATAGTCCGCCGCTGCAGCTTCTTTCATACCGACGCACAGACTGAGGAGGCAGAATACGCCGATCAGAATGCGGAGCGCATTCCTGTTCCGCATAAACCTCTCCCCTTTCACACTAAAAACATTTTTATTGACTGCGCAGCTGACCAATGTCCACATTTCCTCCCAGACGCCATATGCTCACGGACGCAATGCCGTGATTGGCGGCAAAGGTGATCCACGCATTCAGCGTCTCACTGTCTGCGTACCAGACCTCGGTCTCATGTCCATCCGCTTCAAAGGTAAAATGAAGTGCCGCACTCTCCTCGTCCCGCTCCGGTACTGCATGGTGCTGCTCAGCGAGTGCGACCGCCTCACGTTCCGTGATAAAGCTCCGCTCGCCTGTCTTGAGTCCGAACAGGCCGTAGTCCTGCCACAGACAGCCGCCGGTCGCAAGGGCGACAGCGCGCTTTTCGGGCAGAGCCTCCATCTTTGCCAGCGTCTTCTCGATGAAGGCGCGATCCGCCTTCGCCCCGGGGCCGCTATGCTTGCCGTGGAGATTGTATAACATGACGACGTATTCAGGGCCTTTCGCAAACCCCGCATCAAACGGTACGGACGGCTCGAGCACGATGCGCAGCTTCAGATTGTTCTGCACACACGCCATCGACAGGCGGTAGGTAAAGACAAGATAGCGCTGCAGGAGCTTCTCGTCCTTTGCGAAGTTCTCATAGTCCAGCTCCACACCGTAGACATCGAATTCCTTTGCAAGCGCCACAATCTCCGCGACGGTATGATCGATCGCTGCATCGTCACGCAGCAGCCGCCACAGCAGCTCTCGATCCTTTTCCGAGCGGCGCTTGCCCACGATGTCATTCACGAAGCTCAGATAGGTCTCGACCTTTTTCCCCTTGTACTCCGCCGCCATCGCGCGAACTGAGTCCGGCACATAGAGTGCATCGTGCTCATCGTAGCAAACGGCGAAGTAGGAGATGGCATCCAGCTTTTTTCGAAGCGCCGCATGATCCTGACTGCCCGCCTCCATATCCCAGTAGGTATGCCATGAGGTCAGATGTACGGGCGGATGATGTCCGCTCCTCAGAGGCTCTGCCTCCACACAGCCCCCGATCAGCACGCACATGAGGAACAGCAGGCAGATCATGCCCGAACGCATATATCATTCTCCTCCATATCTCTATTACAAATACTCCAAGAACCAGTCGATGAGGGCATCCCAGCGCTCCTCCATATTCTTCTTCGTCTTCTCCCAGCCCGTATACTCGCTGGTATAGATGACGCGCTCGTCGCTGCCCGCGCGGCCGGTATGCGATAGGAGACGCACCTGATGGAAGATGCCGTCATATACATCGTCAGCAAGGTTCCGCTGACTCCACGCCTCGCCTTGCCACGAGGCACCGAGGAAGATGCCGCCGCGATCCGTAATGCGCACCGGCAGATCCTCCGGTCCCATGTGACCATCGATCTCGACCGACAGGAGCTCATCGCGCAGGAGGATCACAATCTTGTGATTGCTGCGCCGATGAAAGCTCTCCGTCCCCTCGTACGGCTCTGCGCCGTCGGCAACTGTGGGGACAGGCTCATCGCGCAGTGCCTCTGCACGTCCGAGGTATTCTCGTGCGGCAAGGGGCGAGGGCGCATAGCGCGCAAACGCCTCATTCTCACGCACCAACGCGTCACGCCGATCCTCCTCCACGGAGGGAATCGTCTCCTCGAGAATGACAGGCAGTTTTTCGCGGTAGATTATACGTTCCGCTCCGCCGATGATCTCCTCGACAACGAGGTAATTGTTCACGAGCTGCACGCAGATCGCATTGCTAAGATCGGGCGAGCTGCGCAGATAGATCTGCTGCGCACCGAAGGCATTGCCCTCCATGCGCGCCTCCAGACGCAGATCGCGTGGTTCAGCGCCCTCCACGAGACGGGCGAGGGCTCTCCCCTCCGGCAGCGTCGTCAGGATGAGGGACTCATCCCGCATCTCGAGCGCGCCCTCCATGAGCTCCCACGCGCGGCGGCTCTCCTGCTCCCCCTCTACAAAGACAATATCGTCGTTCGTATCGTATTTGATCCGCATGAGGAGGTGGTTGATCGGCCAATATGGCTGCGGCTGCATCCGCGTCAGATCGTAGAGGCTGCTCCCCCGCTCATTCAGCACAAAGCCCTCGCGGTTGAAGTTCATCGGGAAAAGTTCGCGAATCCAACGCTCATTGACCGCACTGACGCGCGGATTGTTGCCGAATCTCCCCGTATTCGCGTGCATCAGCACATGGGTCTGCGGCACATAGCCGAGCTCCACCTCATAGATGTCGCGCAGCCGCATATAGTCATAGCTTACGCGCTCCTTCATATGACGGTCACTCTCTATGGGCAGATAGTCCTTGTCCCGAATATAGTCCATCAGATAGTGATTGTAACGGCGGCCGAGATAGGGACGAATCATATCAAAGCGCAGGGGATCGACCTCCCCGATGAAATTGTCATAGCGGTCAAAGACGTTGATGTATTCGAGGCGGTAGCCGTTCGTGCCCAATTCCCAGAACGAGGATGCCTCCATCTCGCGGAGATCCTTCGGTTCCAAAAATTTAGGATCCTTGTGTGCAAACTTCTCGGGATAGGTCATGATTGTCGCCTTGAAGTTGAGATCCTCCATGATCTCCTGCGCAAAGATCGCCGTATCCCGTCGCCCATCCTCGAACATCAGATAGAGCGCACGCGGCGGCAGCGGCTTCCCATTGCGATAGTAGTCGAGAATATCCCGCTGCGTGATCGTCACATAGCCCTGATTGTGCAGTTCCGTCAGCTGTCTGCGCAGCTGCTCCTTGCCGATGAGCGTACTCGTATCGCCGATGCGGTCAACACCGAAGTAGGAAAGTGCAATAAAGCCGCGATCCTCAGTGCTCACATCCGCGTCGGCAAAGGGCTGATACGTCTTAAATGTAAAGAAGAGATTTGCAACGACGTACAGCGTCGCGAGCAGAATCATAACCTCTACGCCGACGCGCAGCTTCTTCCATCGGTTCTTCCGCCTCGTAAAATCCTCAAGACCGATTTCACCCGTAAGATTCTGCGGGGCTTCCTTCTCCTTCATCCTGCCCCTCCCACCTGCATCTTCTTCGCCTGTTCCTTCTCCTGCTTCTTTTTCAATTCATCCAAATCCGCCTGTGTGAGGCGTGTGCCCCACGTCGTCTTCCAGAACGTGACCCATGCGACCGGCATCTGCCAGAGCAGCACCGCCTCATAGTAGATGCAGAACCACAGCGCGTAGATCCACGTCGTGCTGCGGCGAATGAAGAGTTGCGCCATGCTCATGAGCAGAGCCATCATCATCATGCCGATGATGAAGCTCGTGGGGAAAACCCTGTGCATGATCGGCACATAGATGAAATTGTAAAGCACGATGATGGGTGCCGCAATCGGAACGAGGACACCCATGTAGAAGCCGAGCGACGTGAACGGCTCCTTCTTCCACATGAAGCGCGAGGCAATCAGCGACTCGCGCAGCCACGAGCGTTTCCAGCGCATCTGCTGACGCAGGAACACGTTGTACGAACGCGGCACAATCGTCATACAGACGGCGGTATCCTGATACGTCGTCCGATTGTGACGCAGGATAAAATTCGTCATGCTGCGATCGTCCCCGAACGTCGCCTTCTGTCCGAGGAAGGTCTGATTCAGCCAGTCATCCAGATATTTCAGCACGAGATCCTTGCGGTAGCAGGAAAGAGGTCCCGAGAGGCAGGTCGCCGCATCGAAATAGCCCTCCGCTGCCTTCATGATGCGGAAGGCAACCGAATAACGCACCGCCTGCATCTTCGTCAGGGCATTCGTATAGGTATTCGCCACGTCCGTGCGGCCGGAGACACCGCCCATCTCCTTGTCCTTGAACGGCTGCACAATGTTGCGCACGGCAAAGGGATCGAGGAAGCTGTCCGAGTCCACGAATACCAGCAGCTCGTGCTTTGCCTCGCGCGCCCCGCGCGCCATGGCGTCGCGCTTGCCCATGTTGAACGGCTGCTGCAGGAAACGGATGCGCTCGGCAACACGATAGGCGTTGTCGCTCGTATCCGCCGCCTTGAGCTGGTCGATCATCTCCTGCACACGCTCTGCGGAGCGGTCATTTGAGTGGTCATCCACGACGATGACCTCCAGCTTGTCCACGGGATAGTCCTGATTGATGCAGCTATGAATCGTCCGCTGAATCCACTCCTCCTCATCGAAACAGGGGATGATGATGGATACGCCGGGCGTAAAATCCGGATCAATGCGCACGGGACGATAGAAGGACGCAAAGAGATAGCGTGTCAGGAGGAAGGTCGCCGCGATGATGCTGTAGAGATAAAGCCAGCGGTTGAACTTGAAGTAGATGACGGACTCCGCGCGCATGAGCACGATGATGAATGCAATGACCGCCAGAAAAAACGATGCGATCCACAGCATATAATCGCGCCGCTGTGCGGCGGCATACTCTGCAAGACTCTTTTTGAACTCCATGCCGTAGAGGATGCCGGCATCCGTCTCGAAGCGGCGCGCCACCGTTGCAGGGAGCTTCTTCACCTCCATCTCATAGCCCTCAGGCATGGACCCCGGCGTGATCTCGAAGGTCAGCTTCACATCACCCTCAAAGGTCGGCGCTACGCGCCCTGGAGTGGCATCCATCCGCACGAGAATGCCCGTCGTAGATATATCGACAGCGCGCCCCGTGAGACTGCCGCCGCCCGGCAGACGGATCTCGACCGGATAGTCGACCAGATAGCGCTGCCCATTCTTCGCGTCCTGCTCATAGCGTACATAGTCCTCGGTGTTCATGGCATCCGATGCACCGCGCCGACTGTGATTGCTACGATGTCCTGTCGCATCCGGCACATGGGAGAGGAGACGGCGATCCTGCTTTTCCTCCCACAGGATATCCTGCGTCGCCGATGCCTGACCCGCCAGCTCTTTCAGTTTCTGCCGCTCGTCAAGCCCCATTGTCTGTTCAGCCAAATATTCTCACCTGCCTATCTGACGGGTTCCGCCTCGGGAATCGCCGGTATATAACGGATCTTTCGGAAATCGTGAATGTCTACGACCCTCATGCCGGCGCCCTCAAGCGCCGTGAGCAGCCAGTCCAGCTCATCGGCGGGATCGGACGGCGGCGGGGTATTGCGAACTGCCGGTGGATCCTCGATATTCGGTTTCTTATCCACCGCAGGACGATCATCCGTCTTGCCCGCCTCTTTGGATGGAGGATCGACCGGTCTCGATATGCCGATGGCAAGGATGCTCCCCGGCGGTATCGTCGCGGCAAATGCAGCAGCATCCGCCGCATCCCGAAACGTCCCCGCCTCATGCCGCACGTTCTCCTTGACGGCATAGTCCAGCCCTGCCGCCTTCACCGCCATGAGGAGCGGATCTGTAAACACGGTGCGCGGCGCACGAAAGAGCGTCGGTGCCTTCGGAGAGAGCGTTGCAACAACCTTCTGCGTGCGGCAGAGCTCGCTGATGAGGCGCTCCGTGGGGAGTTTCTCAGCGCTGCTGATGCCGACGAAGGTATAGTTGCCGATTTCATAGCCCGTATTGTAAATGCGTTGGATGGTCTCGGGCTGCTCCGCCGCATTCTGCCCCTCGACGAAGAATACCGCCGGCGCGTTGTGCTTCTCAAGCACGTCCAGCATACGCTCCGTCAGTGCACGCTCCGGCAGACCGTCGATCACGATCGCCAGATGCTTCGTGCCGTCCTGCAGACGCGTCACGACCTCCGCCGGCGCAACGCCGTCCGCGAGGCGCTGCTGTGCAGCGGAGATCTCCTCAGAGGCAGTATAGGCGGCGCTGAGATCGGTCAGCTCCGCCTGCGGATCTGCCTTCTCGATCACATAGTCCCGCAAGAGGACTAGGATGCCGCAGACGACAAGAAGCCCAAGGAACACGAAGAATCCCAGCTTACGGTAATTCATCCACTGCCCCTGCCTTCCTCAAAGACTCCAGTATCGGAACCCCTCGCGCTCGGTTTCCTCACGCGAGAAAAGTCCCTTCACATCAATGATGAGATGCGGTCCGTCTGCACGGAACAGTCTGTGCAGATCGCTCCACGTCAGACTGCGGAACTCATCATGCGCCACGAGAAAGACGATGCAGTCCGCATCGTGCACCTCGTCCTGCGGCGTGAGTTCAAATCCATACTCATGGTGGAATACCGCACCATCTGCACGCGGGTCAACCGCCCAGAGATTCAGATTGTATTCCGCGAGCGTATGGTAGACATCTGCCGCGCGCGAGTTGCGCGTATCGGGGCAGTTCTCCTTGAACGTCATACCCATGAGATAGAGGCGCGCCTGCGCCAGATCCACCTTTGTCCGCACGAGTTCACGCACCACCGTCTGCGCCACGTAGTTGCTCATGCCGTCATTGATCCGCCGCCCCGTCGAGATCAGCGGCGAGTGATAGCCAAGATTCTGCGCCTGATAGATAAAATAGTACGGATCGACGCCGATGCAGTGTCCGCCAACCAGTCCCGGACGGAAGCCGAGCGCGTTCCACTTCGTATTCATCGCCGCAATGACTTCGCCCGTGTCGATGTCCATACGATGAAACACCATGGCAAGCTCGTTCATAAAGGCGATGTTAATATCGCGCTGGGCATTCTCCGCCACCTTCGCCGCCTCTGCCACGCGGATCGAGGAGGCGCGGTAGATGCGCTGGACGATCGAGCCGTAGACAGCCGCGACATCGCTTAGCGTCTCCTCGTCCATACCCGAGACAATCTTGACGATATTTTCCAGACGGTTCACGCGATCCCCCGGATTGATCCGCTCCGGCGAGTAGCCGACCTTGAAATCCACGCCTGCGCGCAGCCCCGAAACCTCCTCGAGCAGGGGGCGGCAAACATCCTCCGTCACCCCCGGATAGACCGTAGACTCATAGACCACGATGCTGCCACGCCGCAGATTACGTCCGATCATGCGCGTCGCTTCCCGCAGCGGATCGAGATCGGGAGTCTTGTCCCCATTGATCGGCGTCGGCACAGCGACAACGAGAAACGCCGCCTCATGCAGGCGCGCCTCGTCCGATGTAAAATCAATCGCAGGATTCGTCAGTCCCTGCATGGAAAGCTCACCCGTGGGATCCTCACCCGCACGATACGCCGCAATCTTATTTGTATCACGGTCATAGCCGATCACTGAAAAGTGTTTGGAAAACGCCGCCGCAAGCGGAAGACCAACATATCCAAGCCCCACAACGGCGAGTTTTTCTCCGCCCCGCTCCAATCGCTCCAACATCTTCAAGACACCTCCTTTGCACATCATTCTTCATAATTCTTGAAATATCCCGTAAGAGCACCCCATATCGTTCGGCTTCTCCGTCCTGTTGTCAGATCGTTCAGATCGTAATACTCAAGCGCAAAGGTCAAATCCTTCTTCACCGTATACGACCAGCCTGCCCCCCAGCCACGGAAGCCGCCGCGCAACGGCCCTCTGCCGGACGCATCAAAGCTCATATAGTCCGCAGGGCCGTTCATCGTATGGCTCACATAGGTCGCGCTTGGCTGGTGATAATACTTCAGCCAGTAGGAGGAGGAACCGGGACGCCACGCGCCCGCCCCACTCTGCTCCAGCGTAAATACATATCCCGTTCCGTTGCCTGCGGCATGATCCTGTCCGTGCAGGAGCATCGCACCGAAGTCAAAGATGCCGATGGGCTTACGGTAGTTCAGCATATAGATATTGCGCGTCGCATTGCCGATCTTGTCGAAGCGGTACATCCCCGCCTCCACTTTGTAGGTCTTGGCGTCGTACGAGGCCGTGAGTCCCGCAACGGTCTTTGCCTTCTCGATCTTGCCATACTCCGCCGTATAGGTGATTGGCACGCCCGTGGAGAGACGGATGCCACGGAACTTGCTGTCGTAGATATTCCCCTCCGCCATCGTTGTGCCGAATACACCTGCAGTCACATCGAAAATGCCCGAGCGTCCCGTGAGATAATAGCGATCCAGCTTCAGCTTCCCGTCTTTGTCCCCACCGCCGCCGGTCAGCGTCTTCTCGTATTCGAGCATCCCGATGGCGTGCCAATTCCCGTCTATATTGTAGTCCCCATAGACACGTGCGCGCGCACGGGCACGGCTCTGCCCGTTCTCGATGCCTGCAGTGCGGGAAGCATCGACGCGCACCTGTCCGTCAATCTTCAGCCGTTTCTCGGGGACTTCCGGCAGACGAACCGACGAATAGAGCTGCTGTTCCGCACGCTCGTTATCCGTATAGCCGCCATCCGTCAGCTCCTCAATGAACTCCGAGCGCAACCGTGCCGCCGTATCAATCACAGACGCGCTCACAAGGGGCTCTGCCATGATGCCGGCGGACGCATTTCCACCGCCGGAACTACCCGCATTGCCGTTTCCATTGCCGACCACACCGCCCATCGTATGATCACTGTCGTCCATCGCGGTCAGACTCATAAATATAGCCTGCTGACGTTCCTGTACCTTGGCATAGGCAATCTCTGCTTTCTGCCGCCGCATCTGTGCCAGCGCATGATCGCGCGCCGTATACTGCAAATTCCGACGCGCGCCGCTTGCACGCTCCTGCAAGGGGCGCATGATCTCCAGACGATTCACCCCACGCATGGACTGCCGAACCAACATCTCCTCGGCACTCCTGGCGTCCGACTGCGCCTGCTCAAATGCCTTGAGCGCATACCGCTCCTGCTCCCGATAGAGTTTCAGATGCACCTCGTCGCGAATCGCGAGACTCGTGATGCGCCCATACTCATCTGCAAGCGTTCCCTGCTGAACGTGGTCGATCTCATGCAGTCCCTGTGCAACGATTTTTACCAGCTCATCGCGCGGGAGCTGTGCAGGATCACGCCCGCCAAGATCGACGTACCCCTCCTCTTCGAGGTGGTTCAGTGCATCGTATACCCACGACTGCGTTGTCTGCGCAAAAGCTGTGCCCGGCAACGCTCCAACGAACATGCACAGTAAAAAAGCACTTGCGTATGGATGTCTGACCATGAGTTCAAAATCCCTCCGTAACGGTACATTAAAACGAAACCTATGTATTAAGCATCTTTATCATCAGATAAGGTGTAAAAGGTTTTGGTTTGAGATTATAGACCTATTGCAATTTTTCGAGACCGAGATGTGCAACAAAAAATTTATCAGTGTTTCATAAAATTCACGATCTCTCTATTACATTTTAACTATATCAATTTCAAAGTCATTGCTCAATAGATTTGCAGAAAGTGACGGTATCTTACAAGAAAGTGATGCGCCAAGATAGCAATTATGAATTTATCAGCGCTTCCTAAATAACAAAGCTTTATCATAGGACGATAGACCTATTACCACTCACTACTATTTTCCTATTTCAGATAAGCAAAGTCAAGAAAAATTTATATAAAAAAATAAAGTTTAAATCTTCGCAAAGCATTTTATTTTTAGCATTATTTTCTGCTCTAATCTTGCCCGCAAAAAAGCAGGTCCATCCGCTCAGATGAACCTGCTCCAAAAGTGCCGGTTAATCTATTCTATTCGGCCTTTTCCTGCTGACATGCCGGACAGTAGCCGAAAAAATACATCTGCTGCGAAACAATGCGATAGCCCGTAACGGATGCAACATTCTTTTCGAGAGACGGGAGCGAGGCAATGGGCACATCCGAGACCTTGTCACATGCAATGCAGCGCACATGCGGATGTGCAGAGATATCGGCGTCGTAGCGAAACGCCTCCTCGCCCACATTCAGCTCGCGCACGATGCCGATCTCACAGAACGCATCGAGGGACTTATAGACCGTGGCAAGGCTCATCGTCGGATAGTTCGGACGCAGCTCCTTGTAGAGTGCCTCTGCCGTCGGATGCTCATCCGTTGCAGCAAGAGCCGCATAGACGGCAAGCCGCTGCGGCGTCACCTTTTTCTTGTTCTGCCGCAGAATATCCGTGACCTCATTCAATGTCAGCATCATCTGTTCTCGCATAATTATTCCTACTTTACTCTTTTACTAAATCTAAAATCATTATTATTTATGTATTATAATACTCTATCCGAAAACTCCTGTCAATAGTCCTGTGATATTCCTTCCATATAAAAATCTATCCTTTCTTTTGCGCTGCCCGAAAATCATGCTATAATGAAGAACATTGACAGAAAGAAAGGTTTGATTTTATGCGTATTTCCGATATTCCCGCCGCGATTGCGGGCGAGCTCTCCATTCGTCCGCAGCAGGTCGAATCCGTCATCACCCTCCTCGACGACGGCAATACGATTCCATTTATTGCACGCTACCGCAAGGAGGCGACCGGTTCCCTCGAGGACGAGATGCTGCGTCAGGTGGAGGCACGCCTCACCTATCTGCGCAATCTAGTCAAGCGGCAGGAGGAAATATGCGCACGCATTGAGGAGCAGGGCAAGCTGACGGACGAGTTGCGCGCATCCATCGAAGCCGCCGAGAAGCTTCAGACCCTCGAGGATCTCTATCGCCCCTACAAGCAGAAGAAGCGTACGCGCGCCTCCGTCGCACGCGAGCGCGGCCTCGAAGGGCTTGCAAACACTATGTTGCTGCAACGAGAGAGCAAAGGCTCACCCGAAGACATCGCAGCTTCCTACGTGGATACAGAGAAGGATGTACCGACCGCCGCCGATGCACTCGCGGGCGCACGCGACATCCTTGCCGAGACGATCATGGACGAGGCGGAGCTGCGCCGCCTGATGCGCGAGAAATTCTGGAAATCCGCCGTCCTTGAGACGACACTGGATGCAGATGCCGAGGAGGCGCAGGTCTTTCAGATGTACGACGGCTACACGGAGCCCGTCCGCACCCTACCCTCCCACCGCATCCTCGCCGTCAATCGCGGCGAGAAAAAGGGCTGTCTCTCCGTGCGCATCGCTGTCGATCACGAGGCGCATGTCGATTGGATCTACAAGCGCATCTATGCACGCCCCTCGATCTTCGAGGGCGAGTTGCGCGCGGCGATCGAGGACGGCTACAAGCGGCTGCTCGTCCCCGCGCTCGAGCGCGAACTGCGCGCACAGCTGACCGAGATGGCAGAGGAAAAGGCGATTGCCGTATTCGGGCACAATCTCCGTCAACTCCTCCTGCAGCCCCCACTTGCAGGGCATACGGTGCTCGGACTCGACCCCGGCTACCGCACGGGCTGCAAGATGGCGCTTGTCGACGCAACGGGCAACGTCCTCGCAAGCGGTGTAATTCAAGTCACGAAGAGCGAGGGCGAGCGCAAGTCTGCGGCGACGACACTGCTGAAACTCATCAAGGCGCATGGGGTTACGCTCATCTCCATCGGCAACGGCACGGCATCCTACGAGACGGAGCAATTCGTCGCCGCGCTGATCCGCGACAACGACCTCAAAGACGTACACTATCTCATCACGAACGAGGCGGGTGCGTCCGTCTACTCCGCCTCACAGCTCGCCAAGGACGAGCTGCCCGACTACGATGTTACGATTCGCGGCGCCGTCTCCATCGCACGGCGCGTGCAGGACCCGCTCGCCGAACTCGTGAAGATCGACCCGCAGGCAATCGGCGTCGGTCAGTATCAGCACGATGTCAGCCAGAAGCAGCTCAGGGAGACACTCGACGCAACGGTCGAGGACGCCGTAAACCACGTCGGCGTCGATCTCAACACGGCGTCCCCAGCCCTGCTGAACCGCATTGCGGGCATCAATGCCGCGATTGCGAAGAACATTGTTGCCTACCGCAACGAACACGGACGCTTTGCGAGCCGCAAGGCGCTCCACAAGGTCGCGCGCCTCGGTGATGCCGCCTTTACCCAGTGTGCGGGCTTCCTGCGCATCTACGACGGGGAGACGCCGCTCGACAGCACCGCCATCCACCCCGAATCGTACGAGCTTGCGCGCTCCATCCTCGCCGAGCTCGGCGCAGGTGAGGACGATCTGCGTGACCGCGCAAAGCTCCCCGCCCTCGCACTCAAGATCGCGCAGATGAGTGCAGCGCCGCTCGCAAAGAAGCTCGGCGCGGGTGTGCCGACCGTCACGGACATTCTCAAGGCAATCGCGCGCCCCGGGCGTGACCCGCGCGAGGATCTGCCCGCACCGCTCACGCGCCAGAACATCGTGAAGCTCTCCGACCTTGCCGTCGGCACGGTCCTCAAGGGAACAGTCCGCAATATCACGGACTTTGGCGCATTCATCGACATCGGGCTGAAACAGGCGGGACTGCTCCACATCTCCGAGATGAGCCACCGCCGCGTGCGCCATCCGCTCGATGTCCTGTCCGTTGGCGACTCGCTCGATGTCATGATCATCAGCATCGACGAGGCACGCGGGCGCATTGGGCTCTCACTGAAACGCATGGAAAAGGAAAAGGCACACGCATGAATCTTCTCGAACGAACCATAGAATGCATAGAAGCGCCCGACATGCGCCTCAGCGACTCCATTGCTCCCGTATTGGCGGGACAGGCCTTGAATTTTGGGCAACTGACCGCGAATCTTCTGCGCTATATCAATATCACGGACGAGCGCCATCCCGCGCCGCCGCAGACAAGTGTCATCATCTCCTGCGCCGACCACGGTGTTGCCGCCGAGAGCGTCAGTGCCTATCCGCCCGAGACCACGCTGAACATGATGTGCAACTATCTCATCGCACACGGCGGTGCGGCAAATGCCGCCGCGAACTATGCGGGTGCGCGCCTCGTCGTCGCCGATCTCGGCGTAAATGCCTCGTATGATGATATCCCCGGACTCCTCCGCCGCAGCATCGCGCGCGGCACGGAAAACATGACGAAGGGTTCTGCCATGACGCGCGCACAGGCAATCCAGTCCATCGAAACGGGTATTGCACTCGCAAATGACTGTGCAGATCGCGGTGACCGTTGCATCCTCCCCGGCGAGATGGGCATATCGAACACCACGTCGAGCGCCGCCATCGTTGCAGCATTCCTTGGACTCACCCCCGAGGAGGTCACAGGACGGGGTGCAAACATCTCGGATGCGCGCCTTGCGCACAAGATCGAGATCGTCCGTCGTGCGCTCGATGTCAACCGTCCCGACCCGCATGACGGACTGGATGTCCTCGCAAAGGTCGGCGGCTTTGAACTCGGCTGCATCGCGGGGCTGATTCTCGGCGCTGCCGCGCGGCGCATGATCGTCATCCTCGACGGGGCGAATACCACATCTGCGGCACTCGTTGCCCACGCCCTCGCACCCGACTGCGCACACTATCTCCTCGCCTCGCACGCCTCCCTGACGGAGCATTCCCATCCGCACGCACTCCGCCGCCTCGGACTCACGCCCATCCTCCGCCTCGACATCCGCCTCAGCGAGGCGGCAGGTTCCTCGATTGCGCTGCGAATGCTGGAACGGATGCTGAAAATATGGGAAGCAGCAGATACGCCCTCACATAACGCTATATCAAGGAGCTGCTCTCGGAGCGCCCCTATCGGCACGCAACCTCGCCACCGTAATACAATGCCTCCCCCGTGCGACACGGGGGAGGGGGACCATGCGCAGCATGGTGGAAGGGGCGCTTTGAACGCCTGGACAACACAAACAAAGAGCTGCTCTCCGACTCAAAACGACTTCGGAGAGCAGACCCTGGCGCCCCTATCAATCACCCCTCCCAATCAAGCCTCCATGGATGCCTGTCAATACCGCCTCGACAACCTCGCTAAGCCCATCCACAGCCTCGGCTATCTCGAGCGGATTGCCGTGCAGCTTGCGGGCATCCTCGGCACAGAGAGCCCTCCCATAGACACAAAAGCTGCCCTCCTTCTCATCACAGACGAGGAACTGCCCGACGATCTGGCGTGCATTCTCAACACGCTCACAGAGGCGGCATCCATCCCCGTCCATATCCTCACCGTCTCGCAGGCAAAGGTCGCACACACCGCATATGAGGTGACGCAGACCCTCGCCCGCACATATCCCATCCTTATCCTCGGAACATACGAAGTGGATGAAAGTGAAGCTGTTTCAACGGCGCTCGCGGACGCCCTGCACAGGGCAGCAGCAGGTGGCAGCCTCATCCTGCCGGGAGACGCACGGACGAATCGCGCGGCACGCGCAGCCGCCGATGAGAACGCCGCCCTGCGCCCCTACCTCCTGCACATCCTCCCCGATATGCTCATGATCGACACAGAGCTCACGGCAGGAATCGCAGGCATCCTCGGCATGGACATCGTGCGCGCCGCCCTCCACGTCGTAAACGACATGAAAACCTTCACCGAGACCGGCGTCGCCGTCGCCATCGACGGCGCAGGTGCGGGACGACAAGTGCGATAGGTACAAAAAAATAAGGCAGCATCACTGCCTTATTTTTTGTACCTATAGAGCTACCTCAAGCTGTCCCCTCTTGAAGACTTTTCCAATCGTTCCAAACTGGAAGGTTGCCGTCTCCTTGACCGTGAAGTGGCCGTAGGTATTCCCCGCTCGATAGTTCGAGTTGAACGCCTCGCGCATGCCGCCCGCCGTGTGCATCTCCTCCCCGTAGACGAGGAAGGGATTCGGCACAACGGCAAAGAGCCCGTTGCCGAGCGGCATGCCCCAGAAGTCTGCATCGCGCGTCGGTGTGACGGCGACGAAGCGCGGCTCGAGCTCGGGGCGGCTCAGGCGCAGCTGCATATTCGTACAGCGCATGCCCTGCACCTCATAGAGCTTGATGAAATCGTCCTGCGCCTTCTTCTTCTGAAACATCGTCCCCTGCACATCGTAGAGTGCATTGTAGTCGCTCATGTAGTCTGCCGCGCGCTCGGCGGGTGTCCGTTCGCGCAGCTCATGCACGGGAATCGCATCCAAAGCCGCCTCGGCGGCTTTTTTGCGTGCCGCCTCATTCTGCTTCACGCGATCACTCGGAGCAGACTCCTTGCCGCCCGTCGCCCGCGCATAGCTGCCCGCCGCGCGCTCCATCGCATTCATTACCTTGCCCTGCGGCGGCTGCTCCGGCGGTTTGACCGACGGGGCAGCCGCGCCCGTGTAGGCACGCGACAGATCGCGCTTCATCTCCTCATCGAGGAGATCGCTCACGGACGGGACAGCGCGCTGCGCAGCGACATTCGCCTCCACAGGATCATCGGCGACCGCCTTGGGCGGCTCCTTCCTCCGAGGCGCTGTGCCCGCGCGCCGCTCCGCGTGCTCCAATCGCTCCACCAGCTCGTCAATACGACTCTGCTGACGCAGCGCCATCTTTTCGAGAAGCGTGACGCGCTTCGCGAGTTCATGAATCCGTGTCAGTTCGTCGTTTCCCATGCCCTTTTGTTACCCCTTAAATCTCAATCTTTGCCGCCTGCGCCAGCGTCTCACGTGCCTCGCGCACAATGCGCTCGACGATCGTCTGCACAGGCTCGATCTCGCGCAGAAGCGTCAGTGTCTCGCCCGCCTGCACCATGCCGTTCACAACGTCGCCGTCGACAGCGGCGAGCTTGTTCGTACCCGTTGCACGGTCGAGCAGCTCCTGCTTTGTCGCCTTGCCCGAGTACTCGAGCGCAACAAAGTCCTCCGAGAACTTGTTCTTGACCCCGCGCACGGCACCGCCGATTGTGACACCCGTGACAATCGTATCCGTGTCCACCGCTTCGAGCAGCTTTGCCTTCATATTCGGATGCGCAACGCACTCCTCTGCAACGAGGAAACGTGTCCCCATCTGGATGCCCGCCGCGCCCATGAGGAGTGCCGCCGCGAGTCCGCGTCCGTCACCGAATCCGCCCGCCATGACGACAGGCAGCTTTACCTCAGGGATAACCTGCTCCATCAGCGGCAAAGTCGAGAGCACGCCGATGTGACCGCCTGCCTCCATGCCCTCTACGACGATGGCATCTGCGCCCTTTTCCTCCACACGCTTTGCGAGCTTCACACTCGGCACAACGGGGATGACCTTCACGCCCGCCGCGTGCAGCTTCTCAAAATACGGGACGGGATTGCCCGCGCCGAGCGTGACAAACGCCGGCTTTTCCTCGCAGATCACGTCCACAATCTCGTCCTTGTTCGGTGCCATGAGCATGACGTTCACGCCAAACGGGCGATCCGTCAGCGTACGGCAGCGGCGAATCTCATCGCGCGTGTACTCCGTCGTACGTCCACCCGTCGAGATGATGCCCGCACCGCCCGCATTCGAGACCGCAGCGGCGAGATTCGCCTCCGAGATCCACGCCATGCCGCCCTGCAGGATGGGAACCTCGATTCCCAAGAGTTCCTTCAGTTGATTTGCCACGTTACTACCTCCTATATTATACGCGCTCTATGCCCGCAATGGCATAGGCAGACATCCCTTCGCCGCTGCCCGTGAACCCGAGCCGCTCCTCCGTCGTCGCCTTGACGTTGACATCCCCCGCCGCGATCCCGAGCAGCCGCGCGATATTGTCGCGCATTGTCGGAATATACGGCAAGAGCTTCGGCGCCTGCGCCACAACGCACGCATCCACATTGCCGATCACATAGCCCTCGGCACGCACGAGGCGCGCCACCTCTTCGAGCAGCTTGCCGCTGTCCGCGCCCTTGAACCGCTCGTCCGTATCCGGAAAATGCTTGCCGATGTCCCCGAGTGCCGCTGCACCGAGCAGCGCGTCCGAGATCGCATGAAGCAGCACATCGGCATCCGAATGCCCAAGCAGCCCCTTTTCATACGGCACATCCACCCCGCCAAGGATCAGCTTTCGCCCCTCCACGAGGCGGTGCACATCGTAGCCGATGCCAAACCGCGTCATTCTCTCTCTCCCTTCCGCCGCCGCACGACGCCGCCGAGCAGACGCTTTGCCTCGTGTACAGCCGTCTTCATCATCTCGCCCGCGCCCATGTCATTGCGCAGAATCGCCTCCGCGACCACCATGTCCTCGGGCGTCGTCACCTTGATATTGCTGTACTCGCCCCTGACGATGTGCACGGGCACGCCGATACGCTCCACAAGGCTCGCATCGTCCGTCCCGAGAAATCCATCCTCATCCGCGCGGCGGTTCGCCTCGAGCAGAATCTCCTTTCGGAACCCCTGCGGCGTCTGCACCTGCCAAAGCGTATTGCGCGGTGGCGTCGAGACCACAACGCCGTCCTCCGAGGCGATCTTGATCGTATTCTTCTCCGGCACGGCAACAATCGCCGCTCCCTCCGCGCGCACGACGCGAATCAGCTCCTCAATCGTCTCGCGGCGGATCAGCGGGCGCGCAGCATCGTGCACGAGCACGACATCCGCCTCCTCTGAGACGAGGGCGAGCCCGTTGCGGATGGAATACTGCCGCTCCGAGCCGCCCTCGACCACGCGCCACGGAGCGAGCCCCTTCACGCGGCTGAGCAGCGCGCGCACGGCATCCACCTCGTCGGCACCGACCGCGACGATCAGCTCGCCGACCTCCGGCACCTTGGAAAACGTCAGCAGCGTCCGCAGGAGCATCGGCTTTCCGGCAAGCGTCAAAAAGACCTTGTTCAGCCCGATCTGCATCCGATGCGCCTGTCCCGCTGCGGGAAAAACCACACTAACCATGCACCCATCCTCCATACTGACTCACCGCGTCAACTTCGCGAAGATCATGCGGCCTGCCGCCGTCTGCAGCGCGGATGTCACCTCCACGGACACGACCTCATTCATGCAGCGGAAGCCGCCGTCCACAACGATCATCGTACCGTCGTCAAGATAGGCAAGCCCCTGCCCGTGCTCCTTGCCCGGACGGACAATCTGCACCGTCATGAGATCGCCCGGGATGGCGACCGGCTTCACCGCATTCGAAAGCGCGTTGATGTTCAGCACGGGAACGCCGCGCAGCTGCGCGACCTTGTTCAGGTTGAAATCATTCGTGATGATCTTGCCGCCAACCTCCTGCGCAAGCTGGAGCAGCTTGGAATCCACCTCTGCGATATCCTCGAAGTCCGCCTCCGTGACCTCCACCTTCATGCGCGACTCCTTGCGGATCTTTTGCAGGATATCGAGCCCGCGCCGTCCGCGCACGCGCTTCAGCGAGTCGGGAGAGTCTGCGATATGCTGCAGCTCCTCGAGCACGAAGACCGGAATGAGCAGCGTCCCCTCGAGGAAACCCGTCTCACAGATGTCCGCAATGCGCCCGTCGATGATGACGCTCGTATCGAGCAGCTTGTACTGCCGATCTCCCTGCGCGGGCTGCGCCGTGCTCTGCGCAGGAGAACGCCCCTCGCGCGCACGCGACATATCTCGAAGAAAGCGCGGGATAAAGTCAAAGACTGCCGCCAGCTCCTCCTGCTTTCGTACCATAATATGAGCACCGAGATAGCCAAGCACAATGCTGAACACGATGGGAATGTAGTCGCCGACAATCGGTATCATAGAAAACGCATCGCCCAGAAGACGCGCAATGATGAGTCCGATAAAAAGTCCGATTGCCCCTGCGATCACATCGCGTGTCGGCATCTTGCCGAGCTGCCCCTCCACCCACATGGAGAAACGCCGGAGACGCCCCGTGAAGAACGGCGCAAGCGGATAGCCAATCATGCCGCCGACGAACGTGCCGAAGAGAATGCAGAGCAGTCCCGCCGGTGAGAGTCCGAGAACCCCCAGCTCGACGTGCCAGAACGGTGCGGAGAAGTAGCCGCTCACCGATGGAATTGCAAGCTCGAAGATCGTCCCGCCCACAATCGCCGTAATGAGCACAATGAAAAAACGTAATAAGCGATCGAGTAACAAATATTCACCTCCTCCCGTATAATTATGTTTCAGTGATTCCTTGAAAAGCGCCAAATGATGCCACACTTTCCAATTCTCTCAGTATAATAAAAAAACTTTGCATTGTCAAAACACGGTTTTGAAGATTCATGTGACCTTTCCTATTGACAAGTACCTCTATCTCACTATAATGATAATCGTCTTCATTATTTTTTCATGGATGGAAGGATGTTGTAAAGGATATGTCATTCAAAGGAAAAATCCGTCAAGGACGCAATGCCCTGCTGACCGCAGCAGTACTCGCCTGTCTCGGGGTCTCGCATGGATATGCAGCAGAGGACGTTTCGGGGGGGGATAAGTCAAAAGTCTCAACCGAAGATATTCATGTGGATGTGGACTTCGATAAAGAGATGCTCAAGGAAGCTCCCGAGACAAAGACGATCATCTCCCGTGCCGATCTTGACCGCAAGGGTGCACGCACGCTCTCGGATGCACTCGCAGCGGAGCAGGACATCCAGATGGGCACGGACAACATGGGGCGCAAGACTGTCAGCATCCGCGGTGCCGAGCCGCGCCACACGCTCATCCTCGTCGACGGACGCAGACTGGCGGGCGGTCTCAGCAAGTACTATGGCGCGACAGACGAGGTGAACCGCATCGGGCTCGATGACATCGACCACATTGAAATCATCCGCGGCTCGGGTACGGCACGCTACGGTGCAGATGCCATCGGCGGTGTCATCAACATCATCACGAAGGTCTCGCATCGGCAGGGTGTCCGTCTCACGACCGAAGGGTCGTGGATCGATGTGAAGGGACATCAGTACAACCACAGCATCGGCTACTCCACGGGCGACCTTGGCGGCGGGACGTATATGGACTTCTCCTACGGATGGAACAAGTCTGCTCCCTTCCTCTACGACAGAGACGGCTCGTCCATGCAGTACTACGGCGAGCGCAATCCGATGAGTGCACGCGCCGAGTTTACAATCGGCAAGGACGAAACAATCACCCTCTCGGCAGATCGCCAGACCGAGGATCTGCAGAAGGATACATCACTGGGCAGAGTCATAGATATGATTGCCTATGAGGACGCATGGCGCAATAATTTCAGCATCGATTGGAAGAAGCAGACAAGCCGCGCGGACTATCACGTGCGCCTCTATCAGACGGAACACAATTCCGATGTGAATTATGATGTCTTTGGCAAGCCTGGTGTCCCCTACCGTCATATGTACTTCGATTACTTTAATCGCATAGATAATGTCATGGAGGCATCGATCGGTGTAATGGCGCACGACAAGCACTATGTGACCGTCGGCGCGGACTATCACGATGAATACGGTGAGGGAACACGAATCCACGTTCCAGGGCAAACGGCGCGTGAAGTATCCAGACTCTATGTCCGCCCCGCCAAGGATAATCCATCCATCATTTCAAAGACGACAGCAAAAGCCGATGTCTACGAAACCTCGCTGAGCTACTACAGCGCCTACATCATGGACGACTGGCAGGTCGGCAAGAAGTTGCTTGTGATCCCCTCTCTGCGCTATACGAATCACAGTCACTTCGGCGTAAACGTCTCCCCGTCTATTGGTGCAACGTATAAGGCACGCAACAATGTGCGCTTTAAGACGAACATTGGCACGAGTTTCGCGACAGGTGGCATTGCCGAGCTCTACCATGACTGGGAGATGTATGAGCCCTCGCTGAATGCCAGCCCCCCCATTCGAAACGGATGGTTCTTCCAAGGCAATCCCGAGCTGAAGCCCGAGAAGGCACTCAACATGGATATCTCCGTCGAAAAGGACTTCGACAAGAAGACGAGTGCGAAGATCACACTCTTCCGCAACGATTACAAAGACTATATGCAGATCATGTATAAGGGAGAAAAGGACAGCAAGAATCTCTACGGACGTACTTATTATGATCGGCAAATACTATATCCGAGCCCCTATAGCTGGTACAGTTATGACGATCTTGTAAACAATCTCAACGCAGCGAACAGCTGGAGCGATATTGAAAACGATGTGATTGATGAGACGGATTATGCGAAGGGCATTCCCGCCACGGATGATGTCTATACCTATGCAAATATCTCCAAGGCGCGTACACAGGGCATCGAGGCAGAGGTTTCTCATCAGGTTGCACGTGATTTCAACATCAAGGCGGGATATACCTATCTCGACGCTTATGACCGTCAAACGGGCAAGCGCCTCGAGGGACGTGGCCGGCACATGTTGAACCTCACGATGACGTACAGCGACCCGAAGAATGGATGGCGTGCAACCTTCTGGGGCGACTATACACGGAACTACCTTGATATTCGCGACCGCATTGCAACGGGACGCCTCACCGGCAGCGGTGCCAGGAACTTGGAACACGTCGAATTTACCGATCCCAATACAGGAAAGGTCTATCGAATGTTCAAGAATGAAGCAGATGCGAAAGCATATATGCGCGGCGACATTCAGCACGATGCCACCCGCGAAAAAGTCGCCCGCGAGAAGAACTACGGTCTGTGGAATCTCATGATCGAGAAGGACTACCACCACTTCCTTACGTTCTACGCCGGTGTCACCAACATATTCAATCAATACGACCCGTTCCTCGGAATGGGCGGGCGCATCTACCGTCTCGGTATGCGCATGATGTTCTAATCTATACAAAGGAGTTCAACTTATGTCAGGTTTTGAAAGTGCAATACACCTCTTTCACAGCGGCGGACTGGTCATGTACCCCCTGCTGATTCTCTCGCTCATCACGCTTGCGATTGCGGTGGAGCGGTTCTACTACTACCGCATCAACCGCAAGGGTTCGCGTGTGTTCTTCCACGGGGTCTATCACGCCGCCATGCAGAAGGACTTTGACACAGTCGGCAAACTCTGCAAGGAGTTCCCCTCCGCCATCAGCCGCATCATTGAGAGCGGTATGGAGAACGCATCCACGGAGACGTCGATGAAGGGCTCGTTCTCCGACCGTATGTCGATGGAGGCGATCAACTTCCGCCGCTATCTCGACTATCTGAGCGCGATTGTCACGATTGCCCCGCTGCTCGGTCTGCTCGGCACAGTCACGGGTATGATCCAGACGTTCAGCGTTCTCGATGCGGGTGGCGGTGCTGCAGCAATCACGGGCGGTGTCGGTGAGGCTCTTGTCGCGACGGCATCGGGTCTCTGCGTTGCGATCATTGCATTCTGCGTCTACACCTATTTCAGCCATCAGCTCGATACGATTGTGACGGATACGGAGCGTCTCTGCGCGACGATCGTCACTGCAAAGAAAGAAAGCTGGGATGCGTAATGAATTTTAGCAATCACCGCATGAAGAAAAAGCCGGAGTTCATGATTATCCCGATGATCGACATCATCTTCTTCCTGCTTGTTTTCTTCATGATGAACAGCCTGCAGACGGTCGCACAGAAGGCACTCGCCGTCCAGCTGCCGCAGGCGCAGAGCGCGACTGCTCCGGCACAGCTCCCGATCATTATGACGATCGACGAGCAGGGGCATATCACGATTGACAACAATCCCGTGAGCATCACGGAGTCGGCGGCAATCATGAAACGCCACATGGAGGAGAACCCGAATGCGGCGGTCGTCCTGCAGGCGGACAAGCGCACGGCACACGGTCAGGTGGTCGCCGTGATGGATATGCTCAAAGGAGCGGGGGTAAAACGGCTCTCGATTGCTGCAGAACAGAAGGGATAGATCTATGGAGCAACACCTCTCATGGAGTAAGGCCTATATTGTCTCTGCCGCAGTTCACTTCGTGATCTTCCTTCTGCTCGCCGTCGGGCTCGCGGTCGTTGTTGCCGAAAAGGAGCAGCAGATCTACGAGATCGATCTCCAAGCCTCCGATTTCAGTCAGGGCAGTGGACACGAGGGCGGCGGAGGTTCCGAAAACCTCTTCCCCGAGCCACTCAAGGCGGAGGAGGTCGCGAAGCGCGTCGAGACGGTGCAGCAAACGGTTCCGCCTGTCACACCGACCGACGCGGTTGTGCCTACACCGGATGCCGTGACTGTACCAGAAGCGGCTTCTCAAACTGCCGCCCCCTCCTCCGATGCCGCACCGACCTCTGTATCCTCGGGCTCAGCGTCGGGCAGCGGTGAGGGCAGCGGCTCCGGATCGGGTTCAGGATCAGGCACGGGCACGGGCAGCGGCGATGGCAAAGGCGACGGACAAGGCGTAGGTTCGGGCTCGGGTGCAGGTCAGGGCTCGGGCGACGGCAATGTCTCCGGCACGGGCAGCGCCCCCTTCGATACGAACGGTTTCTGGGCAGCGGTCAACGCGAACAAGGAATACCCCTACATGGCGATGAAGCGCCGCCTCGAGGGCACGACGACGATTGTCACGACGATTGACGCCTCCGGTGATATCACAAACGTCTCGGTCGAATCCTCCTCGGGACACGGCATACTCGACGATGCTGCAGTTGCTGCAGCATACGCCGTCGGCAGCTATCCGAATCCGACCGGCAAAACGGTATCGGTCACCACCAACGTAAGTTTCAGCATACGATAAATAATACAGGCTGCGATGGAGTTTTCCACCACAGCCTGTATTTTTATGCTTATTCGTAATGACCCCGACAGGAAAAGATATGCAAAGCGCCGTCACGGACGAGATACACCAGACGATTTTTCTCGTCGATCCGCCTGCTCCACAAGCCGCTGAGATTCGCGCGGAGAGGCTCCGGCTTTCCGATTCCCTCAAAGGGATGACGTTCGATATCCTTGAGAATCGTATTGATCCGTTTCAACGTCTTCTTATCCTGCGTCTGCCAGTACAGATAATCATCCCAAGCCTCATCAAACCAATTCTTATGCATCCTCGGAGACCTCGATCAAGTCATGTTCCTTGAACTGTCCCGCTCGAAAAGCCTCTATCCCACGCTGTATATGCGCCATATTGCTTTCCGAGTAGAATGGATCAAGCGGCGCTGCAGAGAGTTCAAATGGGATCTTTCGCTCACGTGCAACGCGTTTTGCAAAGATCAGAATCGCAGATGAAACGGAGAGTCCGATGTCTGTGCACACCTCTTCAAAGTTCAGTTTCAATTCATCATCCATCGACACAACAATATCCTGTGCCATTTTGCTCCCCTCCGTTCCTCTTATTTCTCCTCGAGCAGCTGGACGAGCTCATCGTAGTCGCGCTGTAGCTGCTCAAATTCGTCCATCATCTGCAGCACGGTCAGCGCGGCAATGCGCTGCACGTCGAAGCTGCGTACCTTCTTCGACATCTCCTTGATCCGACGATCGCTCTCTGCCGCAAGGCGCTTGAGTCGTTCGGGGTCATCCGTCTTGAGCTGATAGGTCTGCCCAAACATCTCGATCACAACCCGCTGGGGCTGCTTCTTCTCCTCTGTCATGGCTCTCACCGCCCTCTATGCGCGCAGCTCTGCGTGAAGCTGACTCTGCACCGCCTCGAGTATATCGGCAAATGCTGCGTCCACTTCCTCATCGGTCAGGGTCTTGTCATCGGACTGGAAATGCAGATGGAACGCCATGCTCTTCTTGCCGCGCGCAACCTGTTTGCCCGTATATACATCAAAGAGGGTCGCACTGCGGAAGAATTTGCCGCCCTTCTTTGCAATGACGCGTTCGATCTCCGCTGTCGTCAGCCCCGCATCCACGAGGAGTGCGAGATCACGCGTCGATGCGGGATACTTCGGCAGCGCGGCAATGGTGCTCTTCTTCTTGCGGTAGCGCAGGAGGGTGTCGACCTCCATCTCGAAGACATAGACGCTCTGGGCGATGCCAAAATTCGCGGCAACCGTCGGGTGAATCTCACCGAGAACGGCGATCACGTCGCGCCCCTTCTTGAACAGCGCCGTCTTGCCGGGGTGCATCGCGAAGTGCTCGCCGCGCTCCACCGTGTATTTCTGCACACCGATCGCCGTGAGGAAGCGCTCGAGGATGCCCTTCATATCGTAGAAATCGACCTGCGCGTTATCCGTATCCCATGCGATCGGGCTGCGGCGTCCCGTGATAAGCCCCGCCGCCATGAGCTTTTCGTTCGCGAGTTCCGTGACGGGCAGCGCCTTCGGGAAGAAGACGGGCGCAATGTCAAAAAGGCGCAGATCCATGTTCTTGCGCGCGACATTGCGTGCCGCATTCTCAAGCACACTCGTGAGCAGGGTCGTGCGGATGAGCGGATACTCGTCCGTGAGCGGGTTCATGATGGGGATTGCCTGACGGAGCTCGCTGCCTGAGGGAACGCCGAGCTTGTCAAGCGTCTTTTCGCTCGTAAAGCTGAACGACAGCTCCTCCGTCATGCCGAGCGCGGCAAAGGTCTCGCGCATAAGGTCGACGAAATCCTGCCGCTCGCTCGTCTTGCCCTGCTGGACAGCCCCCATCGGGAGGCGGGAAGCGATATTGTCGTAGCCGTAGAGGCGCGCAACCTCCTCGGCAATGTCCTCCATCATCGTCACATCGCCGCGCCACGAGGGCACAGCGACGTGATAGACCTCGACGCCCTTCTCCTCGACGATAAAGCCGAGCGAGCGGAGCGCAGACGCCATCCAATCGCCGGGGATATTCGCGCCGATACGTTCCCCAACCGTGCGCGCGCTGAACTCGAGGACAGTCGGCACGCGGCGGTTTGGATAGACATCGACCACGCCCTGTGCCACACTGCACGCGCCCATCTCTGCAAGGAGCTGCGCCGCACGCGTTGCCGCGCGCACAGTCTCCGTCTCATCGACGCCGCGCTCGAACCTGCCCGAGGACTCGGAGTGCAGCCCGATGCGGCGCGCCGTGCGGCGAATCGTCGGACCGTGGAAGGATGCCGCCTCGATAATCACCGAGGTCGTGCCCTCCGTGATCTCAGACTCAAGCCCGCCCATGATGCCCGCAAGCCCTGCGGGCTTCTCGCTGTCGGCAATGACGAGCTCATCCCCGACGGCGACACGGCTCGAATCGTCCAGCGTGTGCAGGTTCTCCCCCGCACGCGCACGGCGTGCCGTGAGCGCGTGCCCCGCGACAGCGTCGTAGTCATACGCATGGAGCGGCTGTCCGAGCTCGAGCATGACGAAATTCGTCACGTCGACCACATTGTTGATCGAGCGGATGCCCGCACCGCGCAGACGCTCCGCCATCCATCCGGGCGAGGGCGCAATCTTCACATCGCGCAGAACGCGTGCGGAGAAGCGGCGGCAGAGTTCCTCCGCCTCAATCCCGATGTGCACGAGCTCAGCGGCGCTCTCGGGGGCCGTCTCCTTCACCTCGATCGTCGGGAAGCGCAGTTCCTTGCCCGTCAGTGCTGCAATTTCACGTGCAATGCCAACGACGCTGAAGCAGTCCGCACGGTTCGCCGTCAGCTCGAACTCGAGCACGACATCATCCAGCCCGAGTGCCTGCGCCGCAGGGATGCCCACGGGCGTATCTGCAGGCAGGATATAGATGCCGTGCACCTGCTCGTCGGGCAGCCCCTCTGTATCGATCGCAAGCTCGCCCGCCGAGCACATCATGCCGTTTGACGGAATGCCGCGCAGCTTGCCCTTCGAGATCTTCTTTCCGTCGGGCAGGACGGAGCCGACCATTGCAACGGGCACGATATGCCCCTCGCGCACATTGGATGCACCCGTCACGATCTGGAGCAGCTCCTCCTTGCCGATGTTCAGCTGGCAGACGAGCAGATGATCTGAGTCCGGATGCGGCGTGATCTTCTCGATGCGCCCCGTAATGACCTTTTCCAGTCCCTCATCCGCGCGCACAATGCGCTCGACGGGAACGCCCGCCATCGTCAGGCGGTCTGCAATCTGCTCCGCCGTCTCGTCAATATCCACATAGTCTTTCAGCCATTTGATGGAAACCTGCATAGTCCCGCCTCCTCAGAATTGATGTAAGAAACGCACGTCGTTGTCGTAGAACAGGCGCAGATCATCCACGCCGTAGGCGAGCATCGCAATGCGCTCGACGCCCATGCCGAACGCAAAGCCCGACACCTGCGCGGGATCGTAGCCGCTCATGCGCAGGACGTTCGGGTGCACCATGCCGGCGCCGAGGATCTCGAGCCAGCCCGTCCCCTTGCACACGCGGCAGCCCGCCCCGTGACAGGAAGAGCAGGAGATGTCCACCTCGGTCGACGGCTCCGTGAACGGGAAGAAGCTCGGACGAAAGCGCACCTTCGCGTCGGCGTCAAAGAGCTGATGCAGGCAGAGCTCGAGCGTCCCCTTGAGGTCGGCAAAGGAGATCCCACGGTCGATCACAAGCCCCTCCACCTGCGTAAACATCGGGGAGTGCGTCGCATCGTAGGAGTCGCGGCGGTAGACGCGCCCGGGCGCAATCATGCGAATGGGTGCATTCGGCGTGCTCTTCTGCATCGTGCGCGCCTGTACGGGCGAGGTCTGCGAGCGCAGGAGGATGTCCTCCGTGATATAGAACGAGTCCTGCATATCGCGCGCGGGGTGATCCTTCGGCAGATTCAGCGCTTCGAAGTTGAAGTAGTCGCTCTCGATCTCGGGTCCCTCCTCGATGGTAAAGCCCATCTGCAGGAAGATCGCCTTGATGCGGTTCAGCGTGATCGTGAGCGGGTGCAGATGTCCCACGGGTGCCGTGCGTCCTGGCAGGGTCACGTCAATCTGCTCGGCGGCAATCTTGTCCGCAAGCTCCCGCGCCGCCAGTTCTTCGGACTTCGCCGCAAGCAGCGCCTCAATCTCGGCGCGTGCCTCGTTGACGATCTTGCCGATGCGCGGGCGCTCCTCCTGCGCGAGGGCGCTCATGCTGCGCAGGAGCGTGGTCACCTCGCCCTTTTTCCCAAAAAATTTCACGCGAATATCGTTGAGTTCACCGAGGCTGCTCGCTGTCTCCGCAATCGCGGCACGGGCGCGCTCCTTGAGTTCTCTGATCTGATCGTCCATATCGTCCTCCTGTATGTGCACGAAAAGCGATGTTGCTGTTCATTTGCTCAAAAATACTAAGAATTAGTTTACCATATCTATCTGAAAAAATCTATGAAACGCTCACGGAAGTTGCGAAAGGAATTGAACACGCGGCGCATTTATAGTATGCTAAAGAGAATTGCAAACACACAATACCGAGACCAAGGAGGTTCTCATGGATACACTCATCAAGAACGCAACAGAGCTGCTGGCGCAGCCGACCAGTCTCTTCACGCTGCTCGCCGTACTCGTCTTCATCTTCGGCTATCTGCAGATGCGCCGCATCCATTTCACGACAAGCATGCTCATCAATGTCGCGCTCATGCTGGCGCTGACGATCGTGCTTCATCAGCTGCGACTCTTCCATATGCCGCAGGGCGGCAGTGTCACACTCGGTGCGATGGTGCCGCTGCTCTTCCTCACCTATCGGTATGGCGCGGGCATCGGCTGTCTCGCGGGGTTCGTCTACGGCATGATAAACCTCATGCAGGACGCCTTTATCGTGCATCCCCTGCAGGTGCTCTTTGACTATCCCCTGCCCTATATGGCACTCGCGATTGCCGCCGCTGTGCCGGGGCGCATCTATCTGGGCGCAGTGCTCGCCTTTGCAGCGCGGTTCCTGTGTCACTATATCTCGGGCGTGGTCTTCTTCGGCTCGTATGCGCCGCCTGATACGTCGCCCTATCTCTACTCTCTGGTCTTCAATGCGACCTATCTCGTGCCCGAGGCTGTGATATGCCTCCTGCTCCTGCGTATCCTGCCCGTGCCGCGCCTCCTCGCGGCGATGGATCAGCGCACGCCGCTCTACGGGGCAAAGCCGCTCTAAAACTCAGCTATCCTCGTAGACGCGCACGCGCAGCGTCAGCCCACGTTCCGCGCAGATTTTTCGGCAGAGCGCAATCTCCTCCTCGTTCTCCACCTTCTCCACCACCGTGAGCACAACATTCGGCACGTAGGGCTTGCAGTGCTCGGCAAAGGTCAGCATCGCCTCATAGGAGGAGATGCCGAACTTCGAGCGCGTGAGTGCGAGGTAGCGCTCCGCATTCGAGGCGTTCAGACTGATGGAGATCGTATCGAGCAGCCCCGCAAAGCATTCGGCAAACTCACAGCCGTGCTCGAGTTCCCCAAGGCCGTTCGTATTGACGCGCGTTGCAACATCGGGATGGTGTTCCTTCACATGGCGCAGGACGGCGAGCACGGTGTCGAGGCGGATGAGCGGCTCACCGAAGCCGCAGCAGACCACCTCACGCACGTATTCCCACGGCAGGCAGTCGAGCTCTGCAATGATCTCCTCGATCGACGGATCCTGCTCGATCCAGAGGGAGGACTCCCGCGCCATCTCCTTCATGCTGCGCAGACAGAAGACGCAGTCGCAGTTGCAGTCATTCGTGATGTTGATGTAGACGGCGCGCCTCCCCTCCGGCTGCTCGCGCAGACTCTCCTCGAAGGGGAGGTAGCGCCCGCCCGCATGTGTGGCATATACAATCATAAGATACTCCTAACATATACACAGAAATAGGCTGCTGCATGAAGTCTTTTGACCAGTGCAGCAGCCTTTTGTTTGTCTTGTCCAGATGCCCAAAGCGCCCCTACCACCGCTCACGCGGTCCCCCTCCCCCGTGTCGAGCGGTCAACGTCAACCAATCACACTTCGCTATCGCTTGTGTTCTTGGGACGTTTTCCCATACGACCTGTTGCCCAATCAGCTGCGTCCTTTCGGACTTGCTTCTTGGACAGGTCAGCAACGGGGGAGGCTTTGCATTACAGCATATTAGCTTCCCCCGTCGCAACGGGGGAAGTGGCGAGTGCAACGAGCCGATAGGGGCGCCCCTGCTTATAGTGCCGTCAGCTCGCCCATAAACTCCTCGAAGGGCAGCCCGTAGTTCCACGGCAGGTCGAGCTGCTCTGCGTAGACGAGACAGTGTCCGATGAACTCTGCCGCACGCCGCGTGCCCTCCTCGATGGGAATGCCGCGCACGAGCGCCGCTGCAACAATCGCCGCAAAAGCATCGCCCGCACCCGAGCGGTCGCGCCCGACCTTCGGATTGTCGAAGGAACGACCTGTACCATCCGCATAAAGGTAGGTACGCACATAGTCGCCCGCATGCAGCCCCGTAATCACAACAGAGCGCGGCCCCATCGCGGCAATCTCTGCCGCCATCTCCGCAAGCTCCGCGTCCGATACAAGCCCGTCTGTGGGATAGTCCGTCCCGAGCAGCTGACACGCCTCCGTGAGGTTCGGCGTCACCACGTCCGCATACGGGAGCAGCTGACGCATCTTCTCGCAAAGCGCGGGCGTATAGGAGGAGTAGAGATGACCGTTGTCCCCCATCACGGGATCGACAATGACCTGCGTCTGCGGCTGTTTGAATCGCGCGATGCACTCGAGCACGAGATTGATCTGCGCCTCCGAGCCGAGGAAGCCCGTCAATATTGCATCGAAGTCAAGCTCATTCGCCGCCCAGTTTTCCATATAGGGGCGCATGCGCTCCGTATAGTCGTCGAGGTAGTGATTCGGGAACCCCGTATGAACCGAGAGAATCGCCGTAGGCAGTGGGCATGCCTGCACGCGCATCGCGGAGATCAGCGGCAGCTGCACCGTCACCGAGCAGCGCCCGAATCCCGTGATGTCGTTGACGAGGGCGATTCGTTTCTGCCGCGCCATCAGCGATTGTCCACCCGCTCGGGCACGCGGTCGTGCATGGAGAGGCGCTCCCACGCCAGCTCCTCGTACTTCGTGCCCGGAAGCCCATAGTTCGCATAGGGATCGATCGAGATGCCGCCGCGCGGCAGGAATTTCCCCTGCACCTCGATGTATTTCGGTGCCATCAGGCGGATGAGGTCGCGCATGATGACATTCACCACATCCTCATGAAAATCCCCGTGATTGCGGAAACTCACGAGGTAGAGCTTCAGCGATTTGCTCTCGACCATACGCTCAGCGGGCATATAGGAGATGTAGATCGTCCCATAGTCCGGCTGTCCCGTGATGGGGCAGAGCGTCGTGAACTCGGGGCAGTTGAATCGCACCCAGTAATCGTGATCCGTATGTTTGTTCTGAAAGGTCTCCAATGCCTCGGGCGCGTAGTCGTAACCGTAGTCCGTGCGCTGCTCCCCGAGGAGGGTCAGACCTTCCTCTGTCTTTACTCTTGCCATTACATACCCAAAAACTTCTTTTCAAATACATCCTGCGGCTCCGGACGACCGAAGAGGTAGCCCTGAATTGTATCCGTCTTGCAGAGCTTCACGAGGCAGTCGTACTCCTCCTGCTGCTCGACGCCCTCGATGCAGGTCGTCATGCCGATGCTGTGACAGAGATCCACCGTATACTCGACAAGCTTCTGGTCGAAGTGGTTTTCGAGGATGCGCATGACGAAGGCACGGTCAATCTTCACGATATCGCAGCTCAGATTCTTCAGCGAGGAGAGCGAGGAGTAGCCTGTGCCGAAATCATCCATGGCAATCCGGATGCCGTGTCTGCGGAACATGTCGAACTGCGCATTGACAAATTTCAGATCGCTGACAATCTTGCTCTCCGTGAGTTCGAGGACAATCGCATCCGCCGGCATATCGTGCCGCCGCAGACAGTCTTCGACGAACTCCAGGAAGGAGAGATCCTTGATCTGCTCATAGCTCATATTGACGCTCATGTGGAAATCGGGAATGCGTTGCCGCCACTCCTTGCAGACGCGCAGTGCCTGCTCGAAGATCCAGCGCCCGACGGGCACGATCGTCTTGGTCTCCTCCAAGATGGTGATGAACTCCA
>NZ_CP016201.1:1979793-1998949 GCF_001683335.1 Selenomonas sp. oral taxon 126 | reverse complement strand
TCTTGGTCTCCTCCAAGATGGTGATAAACTCCATCGGCGCAACCATGCGTCCCTTGCTGTTCTTCCAGCGGAGCAGCGTCTCCGCGCCGACAACGTGCTGATCGTCGCCCGCTACCTGCGGCTGGAAATAGAGTTCAAAGTTACGGCAGCCCGCCTTGACATCATCGAGAATCTGCTCCTGTATCGTCAGGGAGCGCAGCCAGCGGTTGTAGACCTCCTTCGAGAACTCGTTGATGCGATTCTTCCCACCCGACTTTGCCGCATCAAGAGCCGCCTGCGCATATTTGTGCAGGACGAGCGGGTCACGCGCCGACTGCGGGTAGAACACCATGCCCGCCGATACCGTGACGATGTACTGGCGTCCGTCATAGACCTGCGGATGGGCGAACTCGCGCTGCACGCGAATGAAGAACTCCGTGAGCATGTCCTCATCGGCATCGGGATAGATCAGCCCGAACTCATCGCCGTCGAGGCGATAGAGAGACAGCTTGCGCGGGATATTCTGAAGGATGCGCTCCGAGATCTGGCGCAGGATGATATCGCCGATCTCGTGGTTGAACGCCTCATTGACCGTACGGAAATTGTCGATGCCCATGACGAGGAGTCCGCCACCGCCGCCGCTCTCACGCGCCTCACGCAATGCAGTCCCAAGATCCTCGATGAACTGATAGCGGTTGAGCAGCCCCGTAACAGAGTCTGCAGAGTTGCGGCGCGCGAGCTGACTGATCGTCCCAACGAAGAGATTCGGTACGCCATCCTCGGACAGTGCAATCTTTCCCCTGAGCCGCAGCCACGAATAGTCGCCCTTTACATCCCGCATGCGGAAGTCAAGATGTCGCTCACGCCCATCCGACAGATCATTCAGAGAGGAGAAGAGCTTCACTAAGGACTTACGATCCTGCAGATAGACCAACGGACTCAACACGTCTGCAATATGCTCAATCGTCTCTGCGGGGAGATCGTAGGTCTGAGCGAACATCGGAGATGCAAGAAAGACATCACCGATCGGATCCATCATAAAGCTGTAATCAGAGGTCGTATTCTTCATCAGATCAAAGATGAACTTATGCTGTTTGAGCACAGGGCTCAGCGTAATTCTCTTCTTCCCGCTCATATTCCCTTTCCTCACTTTTCACGCACGTTTTCTCAATTCACATACATAATCCCTTTCGAGATATTATATACCTTTTCGCCCCTACGCGCAACCGAACAATCCCCGATTCAAGCACCATAGTATCATACAAGATTAAATTCAGGATTTTTCTCCTATATCCCTTGAAAAAATGATATAATTTGTTTATGATAAATAAGAAAGATTCTAATTGATAGCGGAGGAGATTCATATCATGGAAATTATAGAACTGACAAGTGAGACATTTGATGCCGAGGTGTTGCAGTCAGATCGGCTTGTCATCGTGGATTTCTGGGCGACCTGGTGCACGCCCTGCCGTATGCTTGCACCCGTTCTTGAGGAGATTGCCGCAGAGCGCACGGATATCAAAATCTGCAAGATCAATGTAGATGAGGCGCAGGATATTGCCGAAAAATACGGCGTGATGAGCCTCCCAATCCTCATCTTCTTTGAGAACGGCGAGGCTGTTAACGAGTCGCTCGGTCTCATCTCGAAGGATCAGCTTGTGTCGCTCTTGCCGAAGTAAGGAATCACATGCACAAAGGGCTTGGTCTTCACACAGATCAAGCCCTCTTCCTATGGATTCCCTTCCCAACAGCGTTGACGCAGCGCCTCGTACAAAACGGCGGTCACTGCCGTCGCAACGTTCAATGACTCGGCAGACCCGCGCATCGGAATGTAGATATGCTGTGAGGCGTTCAGAATCTCCTCCGATACGCCGTTCGCCTCGTTGCCAAAGACGACGATAGTGCCGCGCCGAAAGTCCATAGAAAAATGTGTCTCGGCGGTCTCATCGCACGCGGTCGCAAGGAGCTGCAAGTCCTCCTTCTGTGCGAAGCCCGCGAGCTCCTCCGCCGTCACACCTGTGACGAAGGGAACGTGAAAGAGAGAACCCATCGTCGCGCGTATAACCTTGCCGCTGTAGATATCTGCCGAACCGCGCAGGAGGATGACACCCGTCACGCCGACAGCGTCCGCCGTGCGCAGGATCGTCCCGACGTTGCCGGGATCCTGCACGCGGTCGAGCGCGATGTAGAGCGGCGGCTCGTCCGCACTGCGCCCCGCAGCGAGCGCGTCCAACGCCCCCCGCTCCCTGCGCTCCGCGAGCAGCACAATCCCCTGTGGATGCTCCGTCTCGGCAAGCGTCGAAAAGATCGTCTCACTGACGAGCGCAACGGGTATGCCCCGTTCGACGAGCAGCTCCACGAGCGCACGCGTGCGCTCGCCTGCCAGCGCGCGCTCTGTCACGAACGCGTGACGGATGCGCCAGTCGGACGATGCAGCCATCTCCGCAATGCGCAGTCCCTCGACCGTGAAGAGCCCCTCTTTTGCCGCGCGGCGCTGCGTATGCACAACGGCTGAGACGAGCCGTACAAACGGATTCGCCGCACTTGTAATTCTCTGTATGTTCTTCATCGCAAAAAAGAGCCTGATGAATCGTTGCATTCATCAGGCTCATCCTCTTCTTACTGATTCTCCTTCGCCACGCTCACGAGCTGCGTGAAGGCAGCCGCATCCGCAATGGCGAGGTCGGCAAGCATCTTACGGTTGACCTCGACGCCGGCGTTCGTCAGACCTGCCATCAGGCGGCTGTACGAAATACCGTTGGCGCGGGCAGCCGCGTTGATACGGGCGATCCAGAGACGGCGGAACGTCCCCTTCTTCGCACGACGGTCACGGCGCGCATAGTAGAGCGCCTTCATGACGGTCTCATTTGCCTTCTTGAACTGCTTGCTGCGCGAGCCGCGATAGCCCTTTGCGAGCTTCAGGATCTTCTTATGACGACGATGTGCTGTGACACCGCTTTTAACTCTTGGCATTGCATTTCCTCCTAGTTCCTACCCACATGGGAATTTTGTTCGTTGCCCCAGTTATGCGTAGGGGAGCATCTTGCGGATGCGCTTGTAGTCCGACGTATCGGCAAGGGCAGCCTTGCGCAGGTTGCGCTTGCGCTTCGGCGTCTTCTTCTCCAGAATATGTCTCTTGTACGCCTTGTTGCGGCGGAACTCTCCGCTCCCTGTCACGCTGAAGCGCTTTGCTGCTGCGCGGCGCGTTTTAATCTTCGGCATCGCCATTTCCTCCTTTATCTTCCTTCGCGGGTTTGGCCGTCTTCGCGGGCTTCTGCACCTTCGGGGACAGGATCATCGTCATGTTCTTCCCCTCCAGCTTCGCACCGCGTTCAATGGTCACAAGCTCGGTCATCCGCTCGGCAACGCGGTCGAGAACCGCACGTCCGAGTTCCGGATGAGAGAGCTCTCTGCCGCGGAACATGATCGTCACCTTGACCTTGTTGCCCTCTTCGACAAAGCGGAGCGCATTCTTCAGCTTGACGTTGAAGTCGTGTTCGTCGATGTTCGGACGCAGCTTGACCTCCTTGATGCTGATGGTCTTCTGCTTCTTCTTCGCTTCTTTCTCGCGTTTCTGCTGCTCATAGCGGAACTTACCAAAGTCCATGATGCGGCAGACGGGCGGCTTTGCCTTCGGCGCAACCTCGACCAGGTCGAGATGCTGCTCCTCCGCCATGCGAAGGGCGTCGCGCGTCAGCATGATGCCAAGCTGTTCTCCCTCCGCGCTGGTGACACGCACCTCACGGATATGGATTTCCTCATTGATTCGCAAAGATTCCCTGCTTATGGCAAGAACACCTCCTGGTTCGGATGCACGCAGAACGCCATCCGGCAATAGAAAAGGGCGGCACGAAGCCACCCTGAAAATCTCGTGAAATATCTTTCATTCGACCCGACGCACAATCTGTCCGCAGGTGAGAAGCGGTGGCTTCTGCTTGTAACAGAAGTCATACTACCACAGTTCCTATGCTCTTGTCAATACTCCTGCGCGCGTGTCGCAATTTTTTCCTGCATGAGCGCGATGAAGTCCTCCACCGACATGACCGTGCTGTCCTTCTCGCCGTATTTGCGCAGGGCAACCGTATGATTCTCCTGCTCCTGGTCGCCGACGACGAGGGTATATGGGGTCTTCTTGACCTGGCTCTCGCGGATCTTGTAGCCCGTCTTCTCGTTGCGGCCATCGACAAGAGCGCGGAAGCCGAGGTCGAACATCTGCTGACGCAGCTGCTCCGCATACGCTGCGTGACGCTCCGTGATCGGCAGGATGCGCACCTGCACGGGTGCCATCCATACGGGGAACGCACCTGCATAGTTCTCAATCAGGATGCCGATGAAGCGCTCGATCGAGCCATAGACAACGCGGTGCAGCATGACAGGGCGATGCTTCTCCCCGTCCTCGCCGACGTAGGTCAGGTCGAATTTCTCGGGCAGGCTCATGTCGAGCTGAATTGTGCCGCACTGCCATGTACGTCCGATGGAGTCGCGCAGGTGGAAGTCAATCTTCGGACCGTAGAACGCACCGTCACCCTCGTTGATGACGAAGTCGAGCCCACGGTTTTCGAGCGCCTTGCGCAGACCGTCCGTTGCAAGCTCCCACATCTCATCCGAGCCCATCGAGTCCTCGGGACGCGTCGACAGCTCCGCCTTGTACGAAAGTCCGAACGTGCGGTAGACCTCATCGAAAAGATCGATCGTGTGCTGAATCTCGCCCTCGATCTGATCGGGCGTGACAAAGAGATGCGCGTCATCCTGCGTGAAGTTGCGCACGCGGAAGAGTCCGTGCAGGGCTCCCGAGAGCTCGTGACGATGCACCAGACCGAGCTCTGCGAGGCGCAGCGGCAGATCGCGGTAGCTGTGCAGCTGCGAGCGGTAGACGAGCATACAGCCGGGGCAGTTCATCGGCTTGATTGCATAGTCCTCTTCGTCGATCTCGGTCGTATACATATTCTCGCGGTAGTGGAACCAGTGCCCCGAGGTCTCCCAGAGCTTGCGGCTCAGGATGACAGGCGTGCTGATCTCCTGATAGCCGTAGCGGCAGTGTACCTCACGCCAATATTCGAGAATCGCATTGCGCAGGAGCATGCCGTTCGGATGAAAGAACGGGAAGCCCGGTCCCTCCTCATGCAGGCTGAAGAGATCCAGCTCCCTGCCGAGCTTGCGGTGGTCGCGCTTTGCTGCCTCCTCGAGCATATGGAGATAGGCGTCAAGCTCCGCCTGATTATCGAACGCAGTTCCATAGATGCGCTGCAGCATCTTGTTCTTCTCGCTGCCGCGCCAGTATGCGCCCGCGACGCTCTGCAACTTGAATGCCTTGACCTTGCCCGTGGACATGACGTGCGGCCCCGCGCAGAGATCCGTGAACTCGCCCTGCGTATAGGTGGTGATCGTCTCGTCCTCGGGCAGATCCTCGATCAGCTCCACCTTGTAATTCTCGCCCTTTGCGCGGAAATATTCGATCGCCTCATTGCGCGAAATCTCGCGGCGCTCGAGCTTCAGATTCTCCTTGACGATCTTCTTCATTTCCTTTTCAATGTCGCGCAGGTCTGCATCCGTCAGCTGGCGCTCCATATCGAAATCGTAGTAGAAGCCGTTCTCGATGGCAGGGCCGATGGCGAGCTGCACATTGCTGTCCGCATAGAGGCGCTTGACCGCCTGTGCCATGATATGCGCAGCGGTATGGCGCAGGGCATGACGTCCCCCCGCATCCTCAAAGGTCAGTACCTGAAACGCAGCGTCATGCGTCACGGGCGTCGTCAGATCAACGGTCTTGCCGTCGAGACTTGCCGCAAGAGCCTTCTTTGCGAGTGAATTGCTCATTCCCTTGACAACGTCAATCAGCGTCGTTCCCGCCTCTGCCTCACGAATCGAGCCATCCGGCAGTGTCAGCTTTATCATAAACGCTCTCCCTTCAAGATATAGGATCTACTGATTTTATCAGTATCTCCTAATACAAAAAGCCTTGCCCCTTGGGATAGGAAATCCATCCCCTAGGGACAAGGCTATATGTTTCCACCCTAATCGGTAACGTCATTATAAGGCGCACGGGCGGCTGTGTCAAGGGATTTGTGCTCTGCCATCGCCTGCAGCTGTTCGGCAGGCTCCAGCACAGGAATCTGCAGACGTCGTCCCGCAGCGACAGCACCATCCGGTGTGAGCCCATTCACCTCGATGATCGCCTCCTCAAGCTGCTCTGCCATCGTCTCCTTTGTCGTGTACTTACGCGCGATCGTCCAGACATTCTCGCCGCGCGATACAGATACCTCAATGAAGTCGGACGAGCGCAGATATGGATTCGTCAGGTGAAGGGCGGAGACGCCCATCCAGATGAGAGCAAATACACTTAGAACAAGACCGATGCGTTTCATCTTTATCCCTCCGCTATGTAAAAGCTTCCTATATCCGCATATACATTCTCAAAACTTCTGTTCGGATATAGAATAGCACAGAAAAAATGTTCGGTCAATAGGTTCGAACACATTTTTCGCGTTTTTTTGTTCGCGGAACATGTTTTTGTAACAAAAAAGGAGTTACGCCCGAAAGCATAACTCCCAAATAAATATTTAGTTTCTCTGCGCCATCTCCGCCACTGGTGCGGATGCCCCCACTCCCGCAGGACGGCGCTCCTTTGCAACGGCGAGCATGAGCTTCAGACGGTTCAGCTGATTGACCTCACTCGATCCCGCATCGCAGTCGATCGCCGTGATGTTTGCCCCGTGATATGCCTTGCGCAGATCGTGCATGACACCCTTGCCCGTGATGTGGTTCGGCAGACAGCCGAACGGCTGCAGGCAGACGACGTTCGGCACGCCTTCCTCGATGAGCTTCACCATCTCGCCCGTGAGGAACCATCCCTCGCCCGCCATATTGCCGAGGCTGACATGACGCGCCGCGAGCTCCGCCGTGTGGTCGATGGACTGCGGCGGACGGAAGTGACGGCTCTCCTTCAGCGCCTTGCGCATGGGGGCGCGGAAGAACTCGATCACCTTGATGAACATGCGCCCGTAGAGGCGATCCTTGTACGAGCCCGCAAGCAGCTTGTGCTGCGCAATGGGATCGTATGCGGAGTAGAGGAAGAAGTCCACGAAGTCCGGCATGACGACCTCCGCCCCCTCCCCCATCAGCACCTTCTCGATGTCGTTGTTCGCAACGGGATGGTATTTCACAAGGATTTCTCCGACAATGCCGACCTTCGGCTTCCACAGCTGCTCGTCGATGGGAATGTGGTCGAAGTCGCGCACAATGTCCTTCACCATGCGGCGGAACTTGAACACACTGCCGTGCTCCAGCTCTTCTTTTGCGCGCGCCATCCATTTATCATACGCCGCCTGCGTCGCGCCCTTCACAAGCTCGTACGGCATCATGCGGTTGCGTACATTCATGAGCAGGTCGCCATAGACCGCCGCCTTGATGGCGTCCACCATCATCTCGCGGCTAAAGGCGAAGCTGTCCGTCTCCTCGGGCAGACCGCGCACGGCAAAGACGGCGACGTTCGGGAAGCCCGCATCGCGCAGTGCCTTGCGCAGGACACCGAGATAGTTCGTCGCACGGCAGGCGCCGCATGTCTGAAAGAGCGCAATGCTCGTGTGATCCGCGTCGCACATCCCCGCCTTGAGCGCTGCAAGCAGCTGCCCAATGACGACGATTGCGGGGTAGCACATATCGTTGTGCACGTAGCGCAGCCCCAGATCAATGGACGCCTTGTCCGGCATGGGCGGGATGACGACATTGTAACCGTGCTTCCGCATCGTCGTGCGGAAGAGCTCGAAGTGAATCGGCGCCATCTGCGGCGCAAGGATCGTATGTGTCTTCTTGCAGTCCTCGGTAAAGCGCGGACGCTCGATGACGGGTACCTCGTGATAGGCGGGGTTCTCCCTGCGCGCGAGTGCGGCAATCAGCGAGCGCAGACGGATGCGCGCCGCGCCGAGGTTCGACACCTCGTCCAGCTTTATCATTGTGTAGATGCGCTCGTGCGACTCGAGAATCTCGCGCACCTCCGCCGTCGTGAGCGCGTCGAGTCCGCAACCGAAGGAACTCAGCTGGATGAGCGTCACATTCGGATGCTCGGCGACGAACTGCGCCGCGTGATAGAGGCGCGCGTGGTAGCTCCACTGGTTGACGACCTGCAGGCGCCGCTCCTGCACGGGGATGTGATAGACCGCATCCTCGGAGAGAATCGGCAGCTTGTAGGACTGGATCATCTCGGGGATGCCGTGATTGATCTCGGGGTCGACATGATACGGACGCCCCGCGAGGAGGATTGCGTGCTCGCCCGTCTGCGCAATGCGGTCGAGAATCTGCTGACCGTAGTCGCGGACATCCTGACGGTACTGCTCGATCTCGGCGTAGCCCGCATCGACAGCCGCCGTAATCTCCTTTTTCCCAATGCCCTCGGGCTTTCCGAACTCCTCCACGAGGCGCTCGATCATGCGCCCCCTGTCATTGATCGGCAGGAACGGCTGGATAAAGCGGATGTTCCTCTCGCGCAGAATATCCATATTGATGCGGATGTTCTCTGCATAGGAGGCTACAATCGGGCAGTTGAAATTATTTGCCGAGGAATCCGGCTTATCGTCCATATTGTGCGGCTCGCAGGGGTAGAAAATCGTATCGACGCCCTTTTCGATGAGGTCGACGATATGCCCATGCGCGAGCTTTGCGGGGTAGCAGAGCGAGTCCGACGGAATCGTTGCCATGCCCTTGTAGAAGAGCTGCGGCGATGATTTGCCCGAGATCACGACCCCGTAGCCGAGCCGATCAAAGAAGGTGAACCAGAACGGATAGTCCTCGTACATATTGAGCGTGCGCGGGATGCCGATGCGCCCGCGCCGAGGCTCTGCCGGAGACTTATAGTGCTTGAACACACGGCGATATTTGAACTTGTAGATATTCGGCGTATCGTCTGCGCGCTTCTCGCCGCCGATGCCGCGCTCACAGCGATTGCCCGTAAAGTAGCGCTCGCCGTTCGGGAACTGCTGCATCGTGATGAGGCATTTATTCCCGCATTTGCCGCAGCGATAGGAGCTCGTCTTCGTCTCAAATGTGCCGAGTTCATCCGCGCTGAGCAGCGTCGAGCGCTCCGTGCCCGTCTCAAGTGCGAGGATTGCCGCGCCATACGCGCCCATGAGCCCCGCGATATCGGGACGGATGACATCCTTGCCGATGATATTTTCGAGTGCGCGCAGCACGGCGTCGTTGTAGAACGTCCCGCCCTGCACGACAATGTGGTCGCCGAGCGCGGAGACATCCTTGAGCTGCATGACCTTGAACAGCGCGTTCTTGACGACCGAGAGCGCGATGCCTGCCGAGATGTCGGCGACCTCCGCCCCCTCCTTCTGCGCCTGCTTGACCTTCGAGTTCATGAAGACCGTGCAGCGCGTGCCGAGATCGACGGGGGCTTTCGCATCCACCGCCTTGCCCGCAAACTCTGCGGGCGTCATGTGCAGCCCCTCGGCAAAGTTCTGGATGAAGGAGCCGCAGCCCGCCGAGCACGCCTCGTTCAGCGTGATATTGCCGACGCTGCCGTCCTGCACGAAGAAGCATTTCATATCCTGACCGCCGATGTCGAGCACGAAGCTGACATCGGGGCAGAATTCCTGCGCCGCGCGCAGATGGGCAAAGGTCTCGACCTCGCCGCCGTCCGCGTGAAGCGCCGCCTTGACAATCGCCTCGCCGTAGCCCGTCGTCATCGCGCCTGCGATATGCGTCCCCACAGGCATAACGGCATAGAAATCCCGCAGCGCATGGACAACCGACTGAAGCGGTGAACCGTGGTTGCTGCCGTAGGACGTGTGGAGCAGCTGCTTGTCCGTGCCGATGGCGACGAGCTTTGTCGTCGTCGAGCCCGCATCGATGCCGATATAAATTGCGCCGCGATAGTCCGCGAGACTGCCGCGTTTCACGCGGTCACGGTCATGCCGCGCACGGAACGCCGCATAGTCCTCCGCCCCCTTGAACAGCGTGAAGTCCGCCGTGCGCGTCTCCGCTGCCGCAGCCTCCTCCGCACGCGCAATGCACGCCTCCATCTCCCGCATATCGGTTGCTCCGGCATCGTCGGAGAGCGCCGCGCCAACTGCGACGAAATAATTGCCATAATCCACATCGACAACGTGTTCGTCATCGAGCTTCAATGTCTCGATAAAGCGTTTTTTCAGTTCCGGGAGGAAATGCAGAGGTCCGCCGAGGAAGGCAACATTGCCACCGATCGGACGCCCCTGCGCGAGGTTGCCGATGGTCTGGTTAACGACCGCCTGAAAGACGGAAAGTGCGATATCCGCCTTTGCTGCACCGTCGTTCATGAGCGCCTGCACGTCCGTCTTCGCGAATACGCCGCAGCGCGAGGCAATCGCATAGACGCGCTTGCCCTTCTCCGCGAGTGCATTCAGCCCGAGTGGGTCAGTCGAGAGCAGCGACGCCATGTGGTCGATAAACGAGCCCGTACCGCCCGCGCAGACGCCGTTCATACGCTGCTCGGGGGCATCGCCGAAATACGTGATCTTGGCATCCTCGCCGCCGAGCTCGACCGCCGTCGTCGTCTCCGGAATGAGGCGGCGCACGGCGGAGGCGCAGGCAATGACCTCCTGCACAAACGGCAGTCCGATGCGCTGCGCGATGCCCATGCCCGCCGAGCCCGTGAGTGCAAACGAGAATTTCGCCTCGCCCACCACGTCCCTCAGCTGCGCCAGATTCTCCTGCAGCGCCTTGCCGATCTCGGAAAAATGGCGTGCATAGTTCTTGTAGAGGATCTCATGCTCCTGTCCGAGCACAACCAACTTAATCGTTGTCGACCCGACATCCACCCCGACACGAAATGGGGATTCCAAAATAACACCACCTATCCGAATCCATATGAAATCATACGGACTTTATTCATTTCACATATATTAAATAGGAAAGCCTTTTGAGGCTTCCCTATTTTAACGTATTTCACAGTACTATGCAAGTGCAAGGAACACAGTTCTGCAATATCCAATTTTTGACTAACGAACCTAAATGTAACTCAAATATTATAGGGCGCGGCGAGTTTCTTGAAGTAGTTGCGAGCCTTCTGCAGCGTGCGGATGATCGGCTCCATGAGCTTCGGCTGACGCACAACCGTGCGGATGACTGCCTTGCGCAGCTGACGGTACTCCGCATCGAAGTCGCGCATGACATCCTCCATCTCCGCTTCGACCGAAACAGATGGGATATTCGAGTGGATGAGATTGGCACTCCGCCCCTGGATCGTCACAATGTCGCCGAGGAAGGGCGCATACACCTCAAGCCCGAGTTCCTCCTGAATCCGTTCCTTAAGCGCCTCCTGCGCCTGTCCCTCACCGTGAACGAGAAAGACCTTCGCAGGGCGGGGATCTTTGATCGACCGCATCCAGTCGACAATCTGCTCTGCGTCCGCGTGCGCCGAGAAGCCTTCGAGCACCTGAATCTGCGCCTTGACTGCGATCTCCTCACCGAGCACGCGCACGCGCTTGATGCCGTCAACGAGACGCCGCCCGAGACTTCCTTCCGCCTGATAGCCGACGAAGAGCACGGTGGACTCGGGTCGCCAGAGATTATGCTTCAAATGGTGCAGGACGCGCCCCGCATCCGCCATGCCCGAGGCAGAGAGGATGATTGCAGAGCCTTCCGCAGAGTTCAGCGCACGCGACTCTGCCGCCGTCTCTGCAATGCGCACCTGCGGAAATGAGGGAATCTTCCCCTGTTCACCGAAGAACGCAATCGTCTCCTCGTCGAAGTCCTCATAGTTTTTCAGAAAGACGCGTGTCGCCTGAATCGCAAGCGGGCTGTCAATGATGATCGGGATGTCCCCGTCGAGCCGCCCCGCCTTCCACAGATTGTAAAAGTAGTAGAGAAGTGTCTGCGTCCGCCCCACGGCAAACGACGGGATGATGACGTTGCCGCCGCGATCCATCGTATCGCGGATCACCTCGAGCAGTGCCGTCTCCTTGTCGTAGTCGCGATGAATGCGGTCACCGTACGTGGACTCGACAAGCAGGAAATCCGCTCCCGCAATCGTATCAGGGTCACGCAGGATGGGCTGATTCGGCTGCCCGAGGTCGCCCGAGAAGACCAGATTCGACTCCTGCCCGTTCTCCTCCACCACAATCTCGAGAATCGCCGAGCCGAGAATATGCCCCGCGTCGCGGAAGGTGAGCCGCAGATTGTCCACGGAGAGCGTGGACTGATATGCAACAGGCTCGAACAGCTCGAGCGCGGCAAAGGCATCCGCCTGTGTATAGAGCGGCGAGATGGGTGCTTCGCTGCGACGTGCATTCTTTCGGTTGAAGAGTTCCGCATCACTTTCCTGAATATGCGCCGAGTCGGGCAGCATGATGCGGACGAGATCGCAGGTGGAGCGCGTCGCATAGATCTTCCCGCGGAAGCCCTCGCGCACGAGACGCGGAATGCGCCCGCAGTGATCAATATGTGCGTGCGTCAGAAAGACCGCCTCGATCTCGGCGGGATTGAACGGAAAGTCCTCATAGTTCATCTCGCGCAGACGACGCGTTCCCTGATACATGCCGCAGTCCACAAGATACCTGTGATCGCCCACATGAAGCAGATAACATGAACCCGTGACGACGTGTGCCGCGCCCAAAAACTCGAGCCGCATAAGATATCCTCCCTCCTGATATACCGTATCATTCTTATACCTATAAAATTCGGAATTCATCAAAAAAATCCTGCTTTTTGCAGGATTGTATGATATGTTTTGTAAAAAAGCACTCTGCAATGCGCAAAGTGCTTTCATGTTCAGTTTCATCACGATCAAGGGTCAAAGAGCCCCCATCTCTGATATACGGGCTTGACGCTGTACCTGAGGAAGCACTGATAAATTCAGCACCATCATCTTGACGCATCTTTTTTGCCCGCACTGTGTCGGCAAATCCTCCACATAGCTTTGGCTATGCGTCCGGCTTGCCTCCTTGTTCGGACGAAAAAATCTACGCCAATCTGACGGACTTCATTTTATCAGCGATTCCCTGACGAATATTTATTTTATGCAAGGTGTTACTCGCTGCAGAGAGTGCGCTGAGGCTGTCATAGTCCTCTCTAAAATCGACAGGCTTATCTCTCTCTGCCATATCTTTTATCAATGCGCCGAGTTCCTGTTTTGTTGCCCTGTCATTCATATATAGTCCATTAACCCTTGGCATAAGAAAGACCTCCTTTTCCACATTCTTGCAAAAACATCTTTACTGCGGCGTCGTGCGTAATCGCATCTGTATTGTATTGATCGTAACGCTGCTTCAGCAGCTTCACAGTTTTATTATAATCGAAACTTCATCACTGTTATTGCTATCCTTTGCTGTCCGCAACAAATGCTTGTGTTCGCAAGCGATCATCTCGCATTCATCTCGAGTAAGCCCAGGCACTTCAACAAGCGGAACTTTATCAATCGCAATATCCGTAATCATGATCTTGCGATCGTGTTTCTTTGCCTGTTCCAAGGTATCCCCTCCTGCGCTCATTGTATCAGATTCTGCATTTTCGCTCAAGGAATTGCTGATAAAATGAAATACACCAGACTTTTTTAGAATTTTATGCTACACTGAACGCAGAGAAGCGATACGAAATGGAGGAATGCACAATGAAAAAAATTGGATTCATCGGACTCGGCATTATGGGCGCCGCGATGGCGGGACATCTCATGGATGCGGGCTATGAACTCACGGTCTACAACCGCACGAAGTCGAAGGCGGATGCACTCGTCGCGCGCGGCGCAAAGTACGCCGACAGCCCCGGCGTATGCGCACGCGGTCAGGATGCTGTCATCACCATCGTCGGCTATCCGAAGGATGTGGAGGAGATCTACCTCGGCACGGACGGCATCCTTGCAAACCTCAAGTCGGGAGCATACACCGCCGATATGACAACCTCCTCTCCCTCCCTTGCCGAGCGCATCTATGCAGAAGCAAAGAAGCGCGGCATTCACGCACTTGACGCCCCCGTCACGGGCGGAGATATGGGCGCACGCAATGCCACGCTCAACATTCTCGTCGGCGGAGATGAGGATGCCTTCAATGCGATGGAACCCGTCTTTGCCGCCATGGGCAAGAACATTGTCTACGAGGGCGCAGCGGGCGCAGGACAAAAGACCAAGGCGGCGAACCAGATTGCGATTGCGGGCACGCTCGCAGGTGCGTGCGAGGCATTCGCCTATGCGCGCGCGGCGGGGCTCGATGTGGAGAAGGTCTTTGCATCCATCTCAGGCGGTGCGGCGGCGAGCTTCCAAATGTCCAATATGGTACGTATGGCACTCGACGGGAACTTTGACCCCGGATTTATGATAAAGCACTTCGTCAAGGATATGACGATCGGTGCGGAGACCTCCAAGGAGTACGGCGTGACTCTGCCCGTACTGGAGCAGGTGCTGCGTGAGGCGCGCACGCTCGAGGAGCGCGGCGGCGGTGCGGACGGCACGCAGAGTCTGCTGAAATATTATGAGTAAAAATTTCCGGACGCTCAAAGTGCCCCTTCCACCGCTTACGCGGTCCCCCTCCCCCGTGGCGAGCGCAGTGAGCCGATAGGGGCGCCCCTGCAGTACAAAAATCTCCTACCTGCGCCAGACGCGCACCATCTCCTCTGCGGCGGCGTAGGGATGTGCTGCCCCCGCAACGGCACTGACGACGAAGAAGCCCTCGACCCCCGTCGCCCTGAGTGCGGGGAGGTCGGACACCTTGACCCCACCACCCACGACGACGGGCACGGGGCTCACGCGATGCAGCTGCGTCAGCTCGTCGAGGCTGCGCGTCACAATCTCCCCCGTCGCCGTGCGTCCCGCCTCGGGCTTTGTCGGCGTCGCGTGGAGCGGCCCCGCGCCAAAGTAGTCGATGCACGCGGTATCACAGTGCACCGCATAGTCGAGCAAATCGGTTGTGCGCGCAGAGAGCCCAACAATCGCATCCGCACCGAGGTATTTGCGGCAGACATCGGGCGGTATATCCCCCTGCCCCACATGCACACCGTCCACCACGATCCCCTGCTCCCGTGCCGCGAGTACGGCATCGAGACGATCATTTATGACGAGTGCCACAGAGTCCGACTTCTCCTGTGCCGCGATCACATCCGCAGCCGCTCGCGTGAGTTCGATGATCTCACGCGCCTCCGCGTGCTTTGCACGAATCTGAACAAAGGTGAAGCCCGCACGCACAGCCTCAGCGATGATGCGCGCCACGGGACGCCCCTCCGTATTCTCCGGGCCAATCACGAGATAGGCGGACAGATCGAATTTTCTTCGGGTCATTTTATCCTCCTGCAAAAACATCTGCTCTCGGAGCGCCCCTATCGGCTCACTGCGTTCGCCACTTACTGACCTGTCCAAGAAGCAAGTCCGTAGGACGAAGCTGATTGGGCAACAGGTCGTATGGGAAAACCTCCCAAGAACACAAGCCGAAAGGCGAAGTGTGATTGGAAGAGGTTGACCGCTCCCCCGTCTCGGACGGGGGAAGCTAATATGCCGTAATGCATAGCCTCCCCCGTTCACAACGGGGGAGGGGGATCGCTTGCGGTGGAAGGGGCGCCAGTAACACAACAAAGGAGCTGTTGTACGAAGCCAAAAACCTTCGTGCAACAGCTCCTTTTCTATCACAGCCAAACAGCTCAGTAATTCTGCACAACCTGCTGGAAGAAGGACTGCGGGTGCTCACAGACGGGGCACTTCATCGGCGCCTTCGGGCTCTCGCAGACATAGCCGCAGTTGAGGCACTGCCAGATAATCTTCTCATCGCGCTGGAACACCGTGCCCTCATCCACCTTCTGCAGGAGAAGCTTGTAGCGGGCGTCGTGCTCCTTCTCGATCTTGCCGACAGCATCGAAGAGGCGGGCGATCTTGTCAAACCCTTCCTCGCGCGCCACGCGTGCGAACTCGGGGTACATGCTCGTCCACTCCTCATTCTCGCCCGCAGCAGCAGCGGCGAGATTCGCCTTCGTGTCGCCAATGCCGCTGACGAGCTTGAACCAGATCTTTGCGTGCGCCTTCTCGTTGACCGCCGTCTCGTTGAAGATGTTCGAGATCTGGACATAGCCATCCTTCTTCGCCTGCGACGCGTAGTAGAGATACTTCGTGTGCGCCTGCGACTCTCCGGCAAATGCCGCCCAGAGATTCTTCTCCGTCTGTGATCCCTTGAGTTCCATGATGCTCTCCTTTTTACAATACACAAATACAAATACACAGATTATATCAATCAGCAGGGCAAATCCCGCCGCCCATCTGCGCCTTGCTCAGGGGCGCGGACGGTGGGCTTGCTCAGCCGCGATTGACCAAAATGTCAGCGACCTCGTCAATATTCTTCTTGCCGAAGAAGAGGTCCTCCCCCACGATCATGCAGGGGACGCTCATCACGCTGTACTTCTCCTTCAGCTCGGGGAAGTAGCGGATGTCAAAGATGTCCGCGCGCACATCCGCGCGCTCCGCGGCAATGCGCTGCACGGCGGCGACTACATCGGGGCACATCGTGCAGGACAGAGACATGAGTACCTTGACATCGGCGGGCGCGGAAATCTGCTCAATTTTCGCGCGCGTCTCGTCCCGCAGCTCCTGACCGGGGCCTGCCACATTGTAGAGGGCGAGGATGAACGAGTTGAACTCGTGTCCGCCCGGCACGGCGTGGAATGTAATGCCGCTCGGCGTGCCGTCCCCTCTCAGAACCTCGATGCCGGGCTGCCCGTCCGCATCCTCGCGCTCCTCATAGCTGACCTTATCCGTGAGACCCGCGAACTCATCCATAAAGCCGCGCAGCTCGCGCGAGAGATCGCCGTCGTCGTAGTGACCGACGAGCTTGACCGAAGTCTCAAATTTATCAAAGACCGCCGCCAGCTGCTCGCGAATATCAGCGGAGATGAAATTCGTCTCATTTCCCTCTGCCGCTTCCTTCTCGATGGATGCCTTACGCTGCTCAAAGCGCTTTGCATCCACCTCTGCGCGCGCAAACGCAGGGATGTTCAGACGATCGTGCAGCGCTGCCGCATGACGCTCCGCCGCAACTGCACTGACAGCGCCGTCGGAGACCGCTGTCACGACCTGACGAAGCGTCTTGATGCAGACATCGCCCGCCGCAAAGACGCCCTTGATATTCGTCTCCTTCTCCTCGTTCGTAATGACATAGCCCTGCTCGTTCAGCGCGATCTGCTCACGGAAGAGCCCCGTGTTCGGGATATATCCGGCAAAGACAAAGACACCGAATGTCTCCCCGTCCTTCGCCATATAGTGCTCGACCTTGCCCGTCGTCTCATCGCGGAAATCGGCATAGGAGATCATCGTCTCGCCGCCGACGCGCTCCACCACCGTGTTGAAACGCACCTTGATGTTCGGATAGTTCGCGAGCGCGTCCACCGCCGTCTGCGGCGCGCGGAACTTGTCGCTGCGCACGAGCATCGTGACGGACTTGCCGTAGCGCGAGAGGAACATACTCTCCTCCACCGCCGCAAGCCCGCCGCCGATAACGAAGATGTCCATGCCCGTGAAGAACTCGGCATCGCAGGTCGCGCAGTAGGCAACGCCGCGCCCCTGGAACTTTTTCTCGCCGTAGAAGCCCACCTTGCGCGGGTTTGCGCCCGTCGCGAGGATGACGCTCAGCGCCTCGACCGTGCCCGCCGTCGTCTCAAGCTCCTTGATGTCCTGATCGAGCTTCAGACCGATGACCTCTGCCGTGACGAACTCCGCGCCGAATCCGCGCGCCTGCTCCTCCATCTGTGCCGCAAGCTCGGAGCCGCTGACCTTGCCCGTGCCGGGATAGTTCACGACATCGGCTGTGATTGTAATCTGCCCGCCGACCTTGTCCTTTTCGATAACGAGCACCTTGCACTTCGCCCGTGCCAGATAGATGGCGGCAGAAAGTCCCGCAGGACCGCCGCCGACAATGACGGCATCATACATTTTATCCACCAAAGCACCTCTTTATACGTATCACAGAAAATTACTGATAAGGAATCGCTGATAAAATGAAGTCCGTCAGATTGGCGTAGATTTTTCGTCCGAACTAGGAGGCAAACCGGACGCATAGCAGAGGCTATGTGGAGGATTTGCCGACGAAGTGCGGGCAAAAAAGATGCGCTAAGATGGCGGTGCTGAATTTATCAGTGCTTCCATAAATACATTCATCAGCGATTCCATAGGAAAAAGCACCTCGCAAGTCCCCTCGCGAAGTGCCCAATCAGTCTCTTAGAGTTTGCCGACGAGGTCGAAGCTCGGCTTGAGCGTCTTTTCGCCCGGCTTCCAGCGCGCAGGGCAAACCTCATCACCGTGCTCAGCGACGAACTGAAGCGCCTGCACCTTGCGGAGAAGCTCCTGCGCGTTGCGGCCGACATTGCCCGCACTCACCTCATAGGAAACGATCTTGCCCTCGGGGTTCACAACGAACGTGCCGCGCTCGGCAAGCCCCGCCTCCTCGATGTAGACCTCGAAGTCACGTGCGAGCTTCGCCGTCGGATCCCCGAGCATCGGGTAGGTCAGCTTGCCGACGAGGTCGGAGCTCTCATGCCATGCCTTGTGAACGAAGTGGGTGTCGCAGGAAACACCGAAGATCTCGCAGCCGATCTTCTGGAACTCGCCGTACTGCTCCTGCAGATCCGCCAGCTCCGTCGGGCAGACAAACGTGAAGTCCGCCGGATAGAAGAAGAACACGCTCCACTTGCCCTTGATGCTGTCCTTCGTGTACTCGACGAACTCGCCCTGTGCTGCGCCCGCCTTCTTCTGGAATGCCTGCACCTTAAAATCGCTGATTTCCTTGTTGATGAGTGACATTGAATATCCTCCTTTGATAGTAAACCAACCGCTCTCGCTTCGAACGATTGCGTATGTCCTTAATGTGGCTTTATCATATCACAGGTGATTTTTCTTGTCAACAGAAATTTATACTTTTTAATAACTATTTTTATTTAGTTGGATTCCCAATCAAAAAGTCCTGAACATATACAGATTCAAAAAGAAGGGGCTGTTGCATGAGCGCCCCTTTCGGCTCACTGCGTTCGCCACTTCCCCCGTTGCGACGGGGGAAGCTAATATGCCATAACGAAAAGCCTCCCCCGTGCGACACGGGGGAGGGGGACCGCAAAGCGGTGGTAGGGGCGCCTTGAGCGCTAACACGAACAGGGGCTGTTGTACGGAGTCAAAACAACTTCGTGCAACAGCCCCTCCAAAGTCAAAGCCTCATCTTAAAATCGTCATAACCGAACTCACGAA
>NZ_CP016201.1:1977914-1979760 GCF_001683335.1 Selenomonas sp. oral taxon 126 | reverse complement strand
CTTTCGGCTCACTGCGTTCGCCACTTCCCCCGTTGCGACGGGGGAAGCTAATATGCCATAACGAAAAGCCTCCCCCGTGCGACACGGGGGAGGGGGACCGCAAAGCGGTGGTAGGGGCGCCTTGAGCGCTAACACGAACAGGGGCTGTTGTACGGAGTCAAAACAACTTCGTGCAACAGCCCCTCCAAAGTCAAAGCCTCATCTTAAAATCGTCATAACCGAACTCACGAACGACCTCCCAATCACCGCTCGGTGAAACGGCGATGATGTTCGGCAGCGGCATGCCGTTGAACGTATTGTTCTTCACCATCGTATAGATCGCCATGTCGCCGAAGACGATGCGGTCGCCGAAGCGCAGCTCCGCATCGAAGGAATATGTGCCGATCGTATCACCTGCAAGGCAGGTCGGGCCTGCGAGCGTATAGGTGTGCGCCTTCTCCCCCGCCTCGCCTGCACCAATGACGGGCGGACGGTACGGCATCTCGATGACATCGGGCATATGGCAGGTCGCAGACGTGTTCAGTATGACATTGCCGCCCGTCTGCACCTCAAGCACCTCGGCGACGAGGAAGCCCGCGTTGAGCGCGACTGCCTCGCCCGGCTCGAGATAGACCGCCACGTCATAGGTCTCCTGCACATGGCGGATCAGCCGCTTCAGCAGCGCGATGTCATATCCCTCGCGCGTGATGTGATGCCCGCCGCCAAAGTTCAGCCACTTCATGCCGTGCAGGTATTTCCCGAATTTCTCCTCGACGGCTGCAAGCGTCGCCTCGAGCGCATCCGCGCCCTGCTCGCAGAGCGTGTGAAAGTGCAGCCCGTCGAGTCCGTCGAGCAGATCCGCGCGGAAGTCCGCAATCCTGACGCCGAGGCGCGAGCCCGGCGCGCACGGGTCGTAGATTGCGTGCTCCTGCGTCGAGCGCTCGGGGTTGATGCGGATGCCGCAGGACGCGCCCTGCGCCCGCGCCACCGCGCCGAAGCGCTCCCACTGGGCGAATGAGTTGAAGATGATGTGGTCGCAGATCGCCGCGAGCTGATCGATCTCCTCCGCATCGTAGGCGGGCTTGAAGACATGGTTCTCCTTCCCCATCTCCTCCTGCGAGAGCCGCGCCTCGTAGATGCCGCTCGCCGTCGTTCCCGCGAGGTAACGCCCGATCAGCGGATAGTAGTGATACATGGAGAAGCATTTCTGTGCGAGGAGCACCTTTGCGCCCGTATCCTGCGCGATCTCCGCGAGGATCTTCAGATTTTGCTCGAGCAGCTCCTCATAGACGAGGTAGGAGGGCGTTGGGACTATGCCCCACTCCGCCCGCCATGCCGCGCGCGCCGCCATCAGTCCACCAGTACGGGGCTGTGGCTCTCCTGCCACGGCAGCCCCCAGACGTTCAGCGCGTCCATGAACGGATCGGGATCGAACTCCTCGACGTTGAACACGCCGGGACGCCGCCACTTGCCCGTCATCACCATCATCGCGCCGATCATCGCGGGCACGCCCGTCGTGTAGGCAACCGCCTGCGAGCCGACCTCGGCGTAGCACTTTTCATGGTCGCAGACATTGTAGAGGTAGTAGTTCTTCTCTTTTCCGTCCTTCTTCCCACGGAAGATGCAGCCGATATTCGTCTTGCCCTTCGTGCGCGGGCCGAGGCTCGCGGGGTCCGGCAGCACTGCCTTCAGGAACTGCAGCGGGATGATCTTGTGCCCCTCGAAGTCGATCGGCTCGATGGAGGTCATGCCGACGTTCTCCAAGCAGCGCAGATGCGTGAGATAGCTCTCGCCGAACGTCATAAAGAAGCGGATGCGCTTGATGCCTTTGATATTTTTCGCGAGCGACCCGAGTTCCTCGTGGTGC